>JANODM010000191.1:0-1808 GCA_031412695.1 Alphaproteobacteria bacterium | reverse complement strand
TTGCTGCAGCTACTTGCATCCGGAGCCGAGCGACCCGCGCCTCATGGTCACGGAACGCGGTGGCGGGATGTGTGCCCGTGCGAACGGACGCGATCGAATCCAGAAAGTCCTCGTAAATGAGGCCCTTAAGATAGTCTGCGTGGCTCATCTGACTTTCTCCATCAAGAAGCCCCCACGACCCAAAACAGGTGGTGACCAGCAAAGATGGCGAAATCTTGACGCGCTTGATGCACTCTAAGGAATGGCGGATGACCACCCTGCCTCTGAAGCGAGCCTATGGGATCATGTTCGGCAACTTTGATGACCCTAAAGCGGTTCACGACTGCATTTTCGAACTTGCCTGTCGGGTAGTCCGTTGGTTTGGTCCAGGCGGTGCATCAACATGCCTGCATGTCATCGAAATCGCGTGCGAGACCGCTCGTACCGCAGCGCCGCGCGGTACCCAAGGAAATTCTCAATCGATTGATTTATCGTGTTAATGTATCCGCGACAGCATAACTTGGAAGCGCACCAACAAGAGCGCGCACTCCTGCTAAGAAAATGGCCGCGTGAGGGGAATTCACGCGGCCAGTACTAATTGAAGGGACGATCAGAGAAGACAATTTAGCGTAGAATTCATGTGTTATTGATATCATCTAATGGACTATTAGCAATACTAATGTTGATCTTCCGTGGAAACAGTTTGTTCCAGATGTCGGAACAGGAGGCTGCCGTGGGGAGGCATCGGCAGAACAGAGTGCTGCGAGGCTATGTGATCATCCGGGATGGAACAGCTATCTCCATGCAGAATCGCTAACCTTGCATCATCGGCATACTGAGCCGGATGACAGGCTCATTTTGGACCATGGTCGGGACCGCGGACGGGTCTACCTGACCACCTATGCCAGCCGCAACCGCCTACCATCTGGCGCTGGTCGACCTTGCGCCTCCTTGGGTCGCAAAGTGTGGACAATACGCTGGCAGAAGGATGCTCGGCGGTGCATAGGGAAAACTGCCCATGTCACCGGCGCCGCCAGGCGGATGCTCTCCGGGCCCCTCTTAAAGTGGCGGAAAGGGGACCGTTTGTTCATCCGGAAATCCTAATTGCCCTCTGCCCCACCAGAATGAGCTTCTGCTGGTTTCTTCTGACACCCGCGTCCCCAATGAGACTCTGCTTTCTATGGCGAGAACATTTTGGCAGAACTGGCAGCCCTCGCTTCCCGGCTGCTTGTTCTCGATCGGCTGCAGACAGACAGGAATGCTGCGGATGAAGCAGACACCTAGCACGCCTTAGGCATCGACGCGACAATTAAGGTCGCCCGCCAACCGTGATCGGGCGAAGGCTTGCGCAGCGTCACGCGGCGCGCGAGGATCGGGGCCTCGCAGCAGCCTTCGGCGGTTACCAACAGGGTATGTACGCCACGCGAGAACCCTGTTCCGATCCGCACCACCGCCACCTCACCCGCGGCAAGTGGCTGCGACTTCCCGAGGAGGACGCCAGCCTCAGTCTCAACCCGGTAGCGCAACTGTCGACACTCCCCATGAGGCGCCCCGAATAGCAAGCCATAGAACTTGTCAGCGGCGACCGAGGCTACCTGCACCTCGTAGGTACAAAGCGCGCGCTCGCACGTTAAGGGTTCAGAATAGGCGATGGCAGCCGATAGAAATAGCAGACCAGCGCCCGCATAGATGCGTTTCATAATATTTCATCCTAAAATAAATCGTCTCAACGGGCGGGCGAAAATATGACCCGCCGCTTGATTTCGAGTTTGCCTGATTTTTCCAGCTAATCAACTTTTTTGCTCTTGCAGCGTCGACTGCGGTCGTTC
>JANODM010000190.1:0-2020 GCA_031412695.1 Alphaproteobacteria bacterium | reverse complement strand
GTCGCAATGAAAACGATGTTCTTTGAGGTGTTGTAACAATGTGCCGCCAACCCCATGCACGATGCATTTCGGTTTGCCTGTCGTACCACTCGAAAACATGATAAAAAGCGGATCATTAAAGTTGACGCGCGTGTATTCAATTTTTTTAGGTTCGAACCCACTCAATGCATCAGCCCATGCAATTGAACCTTCAAGTACTTCAGGGTTATGATCGGGGCTGTAGGGAACCAGAATGACTTTTTCCAATGACGGAATTTGCGGGATGACGTCGCGCAGTTTAGCCAAGCAATCAACCCATTTACCGTTGTAAAAATAACCGTCAACCGCGATCAGAATTTTCGGTTCGATCTGGCCAAATCGGTCTAAAATTCCTTGCGTTCCGAAATCTGGCGAGGCGGATGACCATGCAGCTCCCAAGGATGTTGTTGCCAGCATTCCAATGACGGTTTCGGGCAAATTCGGCATAAAGGCCGCAACACGTTCACCTTTTTTGACGCCATGGGCCGCTAAAAACTGTTGCAGGCGGCTGGTATCCGCTTTGAGGGTATCGAACGTCATGTGACGTTTGACTTTGTCCTCGCCCCAGAAATGCAAGGCAATGTCGTTGCGTTCAACTGTGTCGTTCAATAAATTTTCAGCGTAGTTCAACGTTCCATGCGGGAAAAATTTGCACCCGGGCATTGCGTCTGGATTTTCAACAAGTGTTTTGCCTTTGTCGCCGATGACGTCTGTGTAATCCCACACCGCGTTCCAAAACGCATCACGTTTGTCGATAGACCAGGCGTGTAGTTCGTCGCTGTTTTGAAAATTGGTTCCGCAACGTTTATTCACATCCAAACGGAAATGTGTCATGCCGGAGGCTGCAACTTTTTCAAAAGAGGGGGTCCATAAAATTTTCGTCATCACACAACCTTTATCCGCTTTGATGCATTCAACATTAACCGTTTTTCGCGCAAAACAAAACCCCAGTATGAACCGGGGTTCGTTTTAACGTAATCTTTCAAGCCGTATTTAAGCGGCTTTTTTGCGGCCGCGCGGTTTTGCCGGAGCGATTTCTTCGCCATTCATCAATTGATGCAGCGTTTTGCCGATCTTGAAGAACGGAACCGATTTAGCTTCAACTTTGACGCTGTCACCGGTGCGCGGGTTACGACCCGTACGCGGGTTGCGTTTCTTCACGCCGAAAACGCCGAAACCGCGTAATTCGACACGATGGCCGCGGGCCAATGCGTTCGAAATTTCTTCAAAGATCGTGGTGACGATTTTCTCGACATCACGATGCAGAAGATGCGGATTTTTTTCTGCGATTTCTTGAATGAGTTCTGATTTTGTCATTCTATTTTTCCTTTTTCACACCCAGAGCTGAATTAGTACGGTAGAGCGGGCCGTTTGCACAGCCCGCTCTCTACGATTAGCTTATTTTTTCTTGGCTTTGCTTGCTTCAAGTGCCGCACCCAAGATGTCGCCCAATGAAGCTCCTGAGTCCGACGAACCGTATTCGGCAATAGCCGCCTTGTCTTCGTCGATTTCACGTTGCTTGATAGACAATGACAATTTCTTGGCCGATTTCTCGATGCTCAAGATTTTCGCGTCGACTTTTTCACCTACGGCGAAACGGTCTGCACGTTGCTCGGCACGGTCGCGCGACAAGTCAGCTTTTTTGATAAAGCCTTCCAAATTGTCTTTGACTGTGACTTCGATACCGCCATCCGTGACTTTCGAGACGACGCACGTAACAGTGTCGCCTTTTTTCAAGCCTTCGAACAAACCGCCCGCATCCGAAGCACTGCTGCTGGTGTTGGTATTCGGGGTAAGTTGTTTGATGCCCAAAGCGACGCGTTCTTTTTCGATATCGACTTCCAGGATCTTGACTTGGATTTTGCTGCCTTTGGCAATTTCCTTGATGGCTTCTTCACCGGGCTGATTCCATGAGATATCCGACATGTGAACCATGCCATCGATATCGTTGGATAAGCCGACGAATAATCCGAACTCGGTCGAGTTCTTGACTTCGCCTTCG
>JANODM010000189.1:0-10536 GCA_031412695.1 Alphaproteobacteria bacterium | reverse complement strand
ACCTGCCGATCCGCGATCAATGGCAAATGTCTGAGGGTGAATCAGAACATTAAATCCGGCAAGGCGTAATTGTACTGCTGAAGCTTGCACGCTTTCGGCATCGACACGACTACTGGATCCGAAGATGCCGATCGTATCGCCGCGTTTCAATTTTTTAGGTTTGATCAACCCCATTTTACTTCCGAGCCGCTTTTTGGATGATTGAATAAGCGTGATGCCGAACTGCCCCGCAATGAAATCTCGACAAAACTTAGACGCAAGCCATCTGCCGATACCCAGCCCGAGCTTCCTGCTGACATCACCAAATCACCTTCGACCGATTGGAAGATGCCGTCTGATACGCGAGCTTTATGCACCTCGCCTGCGATTTCAATCGTGATATGCTGACCTTTGATCGTTTCGATTTCTTTGGCATCAATTGATGTTTTGATGTTGCCGTAACCATCCGTATAACAAATAACATGTTTTGGAATATCCGCGATTTCCGAAGGCTCAATCACCGCTCCAAGTTGCGAATAATCGCCATGCGCAATTAAACCGAAAGCGGATGGGAACACATCACGGGAGCGGAATTGCGACCCTTCGGCACTACAATTGATGACGCGGATAGTCTCGCAATGATCTTTGATGAATGACAGCGAAAAGCCACTGTTTACGGCCACGATTTGCGATCCGTTTTTCAACTTCGCATAAACTAAGCCTTCACCATGATTATTCTGACGTGGTTTATCATGCTCACGGCGAGGCGCCGTATTCACATAGAATAATTGGCGATGGCCCATGCGGTGATTAAGCGAGAGTTGTGCCAATTTGAAACCTGTTGCAACAGTATCGAACGCAGGCACGGAAGACGCTTCCATATGCGCGATTTTGTCACGCAACGCGTAACGCAACGCTTGACGCACTTCGGCGAACGCCATGTCGTCAATCGATCCGTAATCGGCGATAATATGGACGAAAATCGAGGCTGAGTCGGTCATGCGGGATCCATTGATTCGAGAATACTGAGAAGAACTCGGTTTTAACACAAGACACGGCTGGCCGCCAATGATTTTGTATGTTAATTTTCAATCCATGAAAAAGGATATCCATTCAAAGATGAAGCAAACCGTTTTGGTGACCGGAGGCTGTGGGTATATCGGCAGTCACATCGTGTATGATTTACTTGATCACGACTATGATGTCGTGGTTGTCGATAATTTATCCAACAGCCGACGCGATATTTTGCCCATGGATGTCACGTTTTATCAAGCCGACATTCATGACACGGAAAGACTGTACGATATTCTGCGTATGCATGCGATCAAAATTGTCATCCACATGGCCGCATTCATCAGTGTTGAGGAATCTGTTCGTAACCCACTTACATATTATCACAATAATGTCGAAGGCACGCGCAGCCTCTTAGCGGCCTGTTTGAAAAACAACATCACTAAAATTTTATTCTCGTCAACGGGGGCCGTCTATCAATCATCGGAAAAGCCGTTAAAGGAACATGATCCACAAATTCCGTCTTCACCTTATGGCCACAGCAAATTAATGGCTGAACAACTTATCGCCGATACGGTTGCAGCGTCTGATATCAACGCCGTCATCTTGCGCTATTTCAATGTGGCAGGCGCGGAACGCGCAGGCCGCACGGGACAACAAGGCTTATCCGCCACGCACTTGATAGCACGCACTGTTCAAGTCGCCGCAGGCGATCTGGACGTATTGACGGTCATGGGCAATGATTATCCAACGCAAGATGGCACGTGTATCCGCGATTATATTCATGTGTCCGATTTGGCCACAGCGCATCGCACGGTTTTGGAACAGAATTTTCCGGAACGATTGAAAATTTTCAATTGCGGTTACGGTAAGGGTTACAGCGTCAAAGACGTAATCGATCATGCGAAAAAAATCATCCGTGCCGATCTTAACGTTCGTATTGCGGAACGTCGTCCGGGTGATGCGATTCAAGTGGTCGCCGATAATTCCGCGTTGTTAAATGAAACGCTATGGCGACCTGAACACGATGATTTGGAAACGATCATCGATACGGCTTGGAAATGGTATCAGCGCGAACGTTTGGTTTCCGTGCCGAATACATGATTGGCCTGGATCGCGCCGGCGATCAATAATCCGCCCGCCAGCATCCACACCGTCGGAACTTCGTTGAAAAATAAGAAACCCAAAATCACTGAAAACACGATGCCCGAATAGGTATAGGGCCCCATAATTTGCGCGCCTGCGGATTTGAAGGCGCGCGTCATGCATAATTGCGACAAACTGCCGGACATTCCTGCGCCAATCAGCAACAACGCTTGCAGTGTCGTCAACGCATCTTTTGGTGCAAACGCCGCCCACCATATGAATGAAATCAGCGCAGACACGCCGAACATCCATGTAATAATCGTCAATTCCGGATCGTCACGCGACATCAAACGCACTGTCAGCGTCGTCACGGCTGCCGTCATCGCTGACAGCAGAATCAATACCAGAGGCATAAGTTGAGCTGTGCCGTGCGGTTGTGCAATCAATAACACACCGATAAATCCCAACGCGCAAATCGCGTAATGTCTGACTTCGATTTTCTCACCCAATAACGGCCAGGATAATAATAAGAGGAAAAACGCGAAACTGTTCCATAGCGCTGATGCATCGCCCAACGGCAAAAGCGGCACAGCATAAAAACTGCACATCACACCGATCAAACTCAAGGTCGCGCGCGTCATTTGTTTGCGCGGATGGCGCGTCCTTGCCAATACGGCCAAAAAACCGCCGGCTTTGATGATTGCAGGACAAAACAGTAAAAACCCGATACCGAAACGGCTGAGTGCGATCAACGCCAAAGGCACGCTGTGGTCCAAGCCCTTGACGCATGCATTCATCACGGCCACAAAAAACCATGTTGCAAGAGCATACACATAAGGTGAAACGCGCATTAAAACCTCGGATAAACTGTCGGTTTGCAGCCTAGAAAACCCCTGGTCAAGATTGTGTTAATGTTTTAGCGTTAAAGCAGAGTGATTAGGAGTTTCAATCATGTCATTATCCATGCCTTTATTCGCTCGCCGCTTTTTCATCAGTTTATTTTGGGTCGCCGTTTTCTGCTTGGCGGCGCACAGCGCTTTTGCTCAAGAAGCCGTCGAAGCGGCAAGTAAATCCGATACAGTTTCATCCTTGACCGCAGATTTGCAAAAAGCCCGCGATATTATCCTGGAAGGGACAGGCGGCAATCCGTTCGGACGCGGCATGATGGTGGCGTTGTTTCAACCCGTCTTTATTTCGGCGATGTTCTGTTTGGGTTTGTGGTCGGGCCAAATGTCCGAAAAAATTACGGCGATCTGGGCGTTGCCTTTGCTGATTTTCGGAGGTCTTGTGATCGGCGCGTTTATCAGCGCGTATCACACCGAATGGAAACCGAATTTCGACACATCAAATAATCCGATCTTGGCGCAACTCAGTTCGACGGATGCATTCGCCGTCATCGTCGGATTATTGGCGGGTGCCGCCGTCGGGATGCGATTGGTCGTGCCGCCAATCGTCGCCATCGCGATTGTCGGTGCCGCAGGTTTAGGCGTCGGATTCTCGCAAATCTCAGAAATCGGGGCGCATAAAAACGCGTTGATTCCGTTTTGGGCAGGGTTTGGCGTTATGGGATTATTGATCAATATTTTCGGTATCGGGTTTGAAACCTTCTTTGAATCCATCAAGTTAAACATGATTACACGATGGGTCGGCTTTGCGACGCTCGCTCTTAGTTTTATGTTCGGCACGCGTATTTTTTAGACTTCCTCAATCATTGCCAAAGTGAATATTAACCCTTCTGGTTTAGGGTAGAGCTGTCCAACCCATAAAGACAGTTCATGCCCTTTTTCCCTGTTCCAGACGATATGGATCCACGTCTCACGCCCGCGCGTGAGGATCTGGCTGCGTCATGGCTCAAAGATCGCGTCAAGGCACCGAAATATATCGAGCCGACACGTCAACATGTTTTGACGCATATCGCGAATTTATACCGCAGCCCCGACTCAAGCCAAGCTCTCGAGACGCAATTACTCTATGGCGAGCCTGTCGACGTCTTAGATTCGAAAGACGGATGGAATTGGGTGCAATCGGCGCGCGACGGGTATGTCGGCTATTTACGAAGCACCGAGACTGGCACGATCAAAGGCAAAGATTCCAGTCCCACGCATCGCGTGTCGAATATCGGCGCGTTCGTGTACAAAACCCCAAGCTACAAAGACACGCCGCTGATGAATTTAAGTTACGGCAGTATGGTGCGCGTCGTTGCCGAAAAAGATTCCATGGCAGAAATCGCGACAGGCGGCTATATGCCACTGTCGTTATTAGCCTCCGTTGATTTTCATTCCGAAGAACCCGTCGCCGAAGCGTTTCGTTTCTTGGGCGTCCCGTATTTATGGGGCGGCAGAAACGGTACGGGCGTCGATTGTTCGTCTCTCGTACAATTGGTTTTGCAAGCGTGCAACGTCAAATGCCCGCGTGACGCCGATCTCCAGGAAAAATATTTAGGCAAACCGATTGATCGCAACAAAGTACAGTCAGGCGATCTTGTCTTTTTCCGCGGCCATGTCGGCCTGATGGTCGATGACAGCACTATGATCCACGCGAATGATCGCGCCATGGCGGTATCCATCGATGATCTAGACGAATACGTGCATTGGCGCACGAAATCCGGCAAAACACCCGTGAAAATGTTCAAACGGATTTGAACGTTTAGAGATTAAGCATCCAAGTTTTGAACTTGCAGCGCGTTTTCTTGAATGAAATCGCGGCGCGGCTCGACCACATCGCCCATCAGCGTCGAGAAAATCTCATCCGCTTGCAGCGCGTTTTCGACATCCACGCGGACCAAAGAACGATTAGCCGGATCCAAGGTGGTTTCCCACAATTGATCGGGGTTCATTTCACCCAAACCTTTATAGCGTTGAATGCCGATACCTTTGCGGCCCGCGGCCATTACGGCCGTATACAACGCGACAGGACCCGTAATCGATTGCTCGGATCCATCCGCCATGGTCAACATTCCGACAGTATCAAAATTTTCTTTCAGCCAATCCGCTTGCGCTTGGACGGCGCGCGCTTCGGCCAGATCAATCACGCTTGCAGCCAAACCGCGACGTTCGATAAGACCTTCGACTTCGCGTGACAAGATCACGCCGCCATCACTCTGAGCGGTGCCTTGCCATTTTTCAGCCGTCGCCAATTCCAAACGCGATGCCAGTTTTTGCGCACGTATTTCGCCCGCGACAGAGGGGTCGAATAAATCGCCGATCGCCGCTTGTTCGATCACCAATTTGTCGCCGACGGTGCGGTTCAACGCATCGATTTGTTTGACGACTGTGCCGGCTTGTTTCACCAACGCGGCCAATGCATCGGATTTAATTTCTTTGCCTGCGCCTGTTTTGAACGAAATGCCGTCCAATGCCATTTGCAACAAATATTGTTCCAATGCGCGGTCGTCTTTGAGGTATTGCTCGGTCTTGCCGCGTTTCACTTTGTATAAAGGCGGTTGCGCGATATACAGATGCCCACGTGCGATCAATTCCGGCATTTGACGGAAGAAGAATGTCAGCAATAGCGTGCGGATATGACTGCCGTCGACGTCCGCGTCGGTCATGATAATGATTTTGTGATAGCGTAATTTTTCAGGATTGAAATCGTCGCGGCCGATCCCTGTGCCCAACGCCGTAATCAGCGTGCCGATTTCGGCTGAGCCCAACATCTTATCGAAACGGGCACGTTCGACGTTCAAAATTTTACCTTTTAACGGCAAGATCGCTTGTTGTTTACGATTACGCGCCTGTTTGGCGGAGCCGCCTGCGGAGTCACCCTCAACGATAAAGATTTCGCACAAAGCCGGATCACGTTCCGAACAATCTGCCAATTTGCCTGGCAAGGATGCCATATCCAACGCACCCTTACGGCGTGTCAATTCACGCGCTTTGCGGGCGGCTTCGCGGGCGGATGCCGCATCGATCATCTTCGCGATGATTTTTTTCGCCTCGCCCGGATTTTCTTCGAACCAGGTCGCTAAAATATCACCGACGGCGGATTCCACGACGGGACGTACTTCGGATGATACCAATTTATCTTTGGTCTGGGATGAGAATTTCGGATCAGGTACTTTGACGGATAAGACGCACGTCAGGCCTTCGCGCATATCGTCGCCTGTCAACTCGATTTTTTCTTTTTTCGTGATGCCTGATTTTTCGGCATAAGAATTGATCGTACGCGTCAACGCGCCGCGCAAGCCGGCCAGATGCGTACCGCCATCGCGTTGCGGAATATTATTCGTGAAGCACAACGTATTTTCATGATACGAATCCGTCCATTCCAAGGCGGCTTCGACGGTAATCCCCGTCGCTTTGTCTTCACGTTTGATATTGATCTCGGAATGAATGACATTTTTCGAACGGTCCAGCCATTTCACGAATTCGGCGATGCCGCCTTCGTATTTTAATTCGATATGACGCGGCACAGCCGTGCGGCTGTCGGTGACGGCGATAAAGACGCCGGAATTCAAAAACGCCAATTCGCGGAAACGGTTTTCCAGCGTCGTAAAGCTGAATTCCGTCATTGTGAATGTTTCACGCGACGGATAGAACGTCACTTCAGTTCCTTTTTTCGTGCTGTCGCCGACTGCTTTTAACGGTTCTTCCGCAACACCGTGACGGAAACGCAAAAACCATTCTTTGCCGTCGCGCCAAATGCGCAATTCCAACCATTCTGACAACGCATTGACGACGGATACACCGACGCCGTGCAAACCGCCCGATACTTTGTATGAATTTTGATCGAATTTACCGCCCGCATGCAATTGCGTCATGATGACTTCGGCAGCTGAAATTCCTTCTTCTTCGTGGATGCCGACAGGAATGCCTCGGCCGTTATCGCGAATAGTGACGGAACCATCCGCGTTCAACGAAATATCGATGCGGTCGCAATGCCCTGCCAAGCTTTCGTCGATGGCGTTGTCCAAGACTTCGTACACCATATGGTGCAAACCTGATCCATCATCCGTATCGCCGATATACATGCCCGGACGTTTGCGAACGGCATCAAGTCCTTTGAGGACCTTGATCGAACTGGCGTCATACACATTATCTGGGACGTTATCCACAGAACCATTGGGTGCGTTGTTTTCTTGATTCATATCGGTTTTTTGCTGTTTCTGGGCGGTCATGATCGGCTCGTTAAAAAATACTAAAAAATAGTACCCCAACCATGCCCTAAACGCAAGGTGCCGCACGCTGTTTTGTCATGCGATTTGCCGTTTTTAAATGTCCAAATTTAAAGGAAAAAAGGTCACATTTTCTTTTGGCGGCGGCGGTCGACAGACGACCCCAAATCCAATGCTTCGCGATACTTGGTCACAGTGCGTCGAGCAATCGGAATTCCGTCGGTTTTTAATAACGTGACGATGTCGTCATCCGACAGAATTTTCGCAACATCTTCTTTGTCGATCAGCTCTTTGATGCGGGCTTTGATTGCGTTCGACGAATGCGCCATGCCGCCAGGCTCGCCATTCGCAGCACCGCCGACACCCGACGAGAAGAAATATTTCAATTCGAAAATACCACGCGGCGTCGTCATGTATTTGCCCGACGTGACGCGGGACACCGTGCTTTCGTGCACTTCGACGATGGCGGCGACATCGCGTAACACAAGCGGTTTTAAATACGACACGCCATAGGCGAAAAACGATTCTTGTTGGCGCACGATTTCCGCGGCAACTTTGATGATGGTTTGCGCGCGTTGATCCATTGCTTTGACCAGCCATTGCGCGCCTTGATATTTATCGACCAGAAACTGTTTTTCTTCTTTTTTCACCGATTTCGAATGGATCATTGCGGCATAGCGTTGATTGACCAACACCTTTGGCAACGTATCGGGATTAAGCTCGACAACCCATGAATCCGGGCTGTTCGGATCTTTGCTTTTGCGCATCAAAATATCAGGGATAAGGGTTTCGGCAACATCATGCGTGAATTTCGTGCCCGGTTTCGGGTCTAAACGGCGCAACGATACCAACATGTTTTTCAATTCATGTTCGTCGACACCGCATTTTTTCTGCAGCGTTTTGAAATCGTGTTTTTCCAACAAGCCGATATTCGCCAGCATCACGCCCATGACAGGCGACAACATCCCTAATTCGCGTAACTGAATTTCCAAACATTGCGCCAAATTCATCGCGAAAATACCGGATGGTTCAAATTGCTGGCAACGTGCCAACACCAATTCGACATCGGCCAATTCGCATTCGAATTGACGAGCAGTTTCCATCAAATTGCCGCGAAAATATCCTGCCTCATCCAACCCTTCCATCAAACTAAGGGCAATCAGGCGGTCTTGCGGAGCTGCAAAGTCCAACTGAATCTGACGTGTGATGTGATCGAACAAGCTGTCTTCGCCGCGAAGACGATTTTCTAAACTGTAATTCGTATCATCGAAATCACTGTTACCGCCCGCCCCTGATCGATCCATCTGGGGGTTGGTATCAAAAGTTTCCGCCGCGTCGCGTCGTCCACCGTCTTCGCCCGAGAATACGTTCGTTGTGTCGAATTCCAATTTATCGTCATGACCGCCCGTATGCGACGCAATATCATCTTTGGCACGGTCGGGGGCCTCGTAATTATTCAGCGCATGGTATTCTTTTTCACGCTCGGTCGGAATTGTGTCATCCGTCGTTTTCGAAACACCTTGGTCGTCACTATTAGAATCTCCTGCGCGATCCAAAAACGGGTTCAGCTCGACTTCCTGTTCGATCAATGTGTCTAATTCCAAATTCGTCATTTGCAACAACGCGATGGCCTGACGCAAGGCCGGTGTAATGACCAGGCTTTGGGTCTGTTTCAGGGCGAGGCGAGGTACTTGCGAGCCGGGATTACCGGAAGACGGGCGGGAGGCATTATTCATATCCCTAAGGTACGCTTAATCGGTTAATGCCTGGTGAAATGACGGAGCAAATTGGAACGGTTTTTGCATAGGTTGCGACCTAACCACCGCAAAAATGAAAAACCCCGGTCTAAAAACCGGGGTTTCTTCAATTTTTGGTATGCAATATTCGCACAAAAAGGGTTAAATCATTCGATGATTAACTCTCCAGACAGCAAACGCTGCAGCCTCAACGTGATATACGTCATCGTGCTTTCCCTGATCGCCCTGCCAGCCTTCCTTGCAAACGAGAACGCGGCTGTGTAAAACCATAAGACTCTCGCCATAAATAAAGTCATCTACGATACCTAATGCCTCTTTGTTTTCAAACAACATATTCAGTTCATTTGTTTTTGTTCTGTGGTCCGTTGGAAAACTTGCTTTACCGTAGTTAGAATTTAAATCAGAGTCTTTGTTCAGCTTTTTAATAACCTTGTTCGCATCGCGCCACTTCATACATCCTATGCGCTTTGTATAGTGATAAGTCGTTTGACCTTTGTTGTCGACGGTCATACCGAATAATTGCAAACCTTCTTTTGTCGTGTAACCGATTTGGCTGATATCGACCGTATTATCGTTCGATGCAAACGATGCGGTGCCCTGACCTGTAAAAGAATAAGCGATATCCTGAGAGCCCATTTTGCTGACGTTAAGGATTTGCTGGGTTTTTTGGTCAACCAAAGATAGATGTGACGATTTTCGGGTTTGCTCGAATTGAACAGAAAGACTTTCATCATCTCGCGTTTGCATATCTATAGCTGTTTGCTTTGCTTGTTCGTGCAAATCGCACATAAATTTTTTATCTCGACGGTTGCGCCCACCAAAAAAACGATAGGCAACACGTTGAACAAATGTTTGTTCAAGATGAGGTCCGTTGTGGGCATCAACAGCGGTTGTTACCACGTCGAAAAGTATTTGTGCAGCGGACAAACTTTCTATTGAGCGTGTATCGACATCCGTATTTGCAAATGTTTCCGTCATAGCCACTTCTGCACCTGCGGATACAGGTGCGCTCAAGGCATTATTATCTTTTACCAACGCCATATTCGGATGCGCAGAAAGAGGTTTTTGATTATTTGGGACTGTTTTTTCAGGGTGAATCATAACAAACTCGAAAAAATTAATTAACATAATATAAAGAAAAATCGAGGAGTTGTCAAGGAGATTTTGGAGGGATAGTAGCCATTTCTCCGTAAGATCCCGGCTCAAAGACCGGGATCTTACGGATTTTTTGAGAGATTGAACGTTAAAGTTCGCGTGCCTCGAGCAACGCCGAGAGGCCCTCTTGTTTACATGAGGTCACTCCGCGTTGGTCGGGACACGTGCAGACGTTAAAACTTATATCCAACCGTCGCAGCAGCCGTGAACGCCGCGTCGTCTTCGACAATCGGGCTGTTTTCCGCATCGCCCGCCAGCATGTCATAGCGCAACAAGCCTTGGATAAACGCACCTTGAGTGATCGTGTATTGCAATGTGCCGACCAAGGAATTTCGATAGAATCCACCGTCGGGCGAATACACCGCTAAACCACTGGCTGCAGATTGGCCGCCCGTGATGCCGAAATAATCCTGGACGTAATTTTCGCCTGCAAAA
>JANODM010000188.1:0-11901 GCA_031412695.1 Alphaproteobacteria bacterium | reverse complement strand
GCTTCGGGGTGATCGTGGGAACGTGGCAGCTCACTTATACCGAGGCGGTGCGCACGCTCGAATTCGACGGGCAAGATGGGAAGAGTTACTTCGGGTCGGTGACGGTATCGAAGGCGTTTTGAACGGAAGCCAATTTTGGAGCACAAAAAAACGCGCCCGGTAAAGAGCGCGTTTTTTGTGACGTTTAATTGGAGCCGTGGGTCTTGGGCGGCTCCGGTTTGTCGGAAGGCTTTTCCGCATCCATATTCTGATCAAACAGCGTATCTTTTTTCATACCCGCCGTCGGCATGATATTCATCGGCTCGGTTGTGTCAGGCGTATTGCTCAACGCCACGTCGTTTAGAGCTTTGTCGTTCGGGGCATTATCCTTTAGTGCCGTATCGTTCACAGCTTTATCGTCAACTACTGCAATTTTGGCCGGTTCGTCGAAAATGATTTCTTCGGTCGTGGTGATTTTTTTCTCAACTACAGGTGTCGCAGCGGGTGCATCCGTTGCCACCGTCATTACCGAAGCTGGTGTTACTGACGCCATGTTCACAGACGCATCGTCTTCGTCAGCTTCGTCCGCCGTTAGGATGCGCTTGTCTTTGACAAAAGCCTGAGCGGGCGTATCCGTACCCAGTAGCGCGTCAAACTTCGCTTTGCGCATTTTGGATTTTTCGTCTTGCAACGCGGCCGCTTCTTGGCGCTCGGTCGTCACCGTTTTCGGGGTAGCGGAAGAAAGGGGCGGCAATTTATCGCTGTCGATCATCGGCAAAACGATCGGATCGTTTACCGGATCCATCAACGAGTTTTGAGGCAACGGCTTTAACGTCATACCCTGAACGGTATCGGTCGACATGTCGACATCCGATGACACAATATCCATCGGCGTACGACGGCGGAATGCGACCACGTCGCTTGCGATATCGACGTTCAGCGCATTATCGCGCGCCAAATCCGTCACGATAGTTTTCCACGTTTTACCGCCAGTCCAGGATACGCGCATGCCAGGATCAACACCTGTGTCGAACGAATAACGATAATTGGACGGAACCACTTGTTGCAACGCCATCGCCAAAGGCACTTGGCGGCCGAAACCTTGGACAGGCAAACCGTCATCAATCTCTTCGGATGCAATGCTTGGAATATCTGTTGCCAAGCCCAAACCCATGGATGATGCCATTGAAGAAGGCATCGACGACGGCAATTGCGCAGGCAAAGCAGGAGGCAGGTCAGACGAAATCATTTCAGATTTAACACTGTCAGATGGGGTGGTATCGGATGCGCCCATGTCGGATACAACGTTTTCAACAGGCGAATCCCACAACACATCATTCGCGTTTGCGGAAGTCGTTGTGGATGTGGATGTTGATGTTGATGTTGATGTTGATGTTGATGTTGATGCTGATGCTGACGCCAGCGGCACGCGTTTCGGTGCCGGCATAATATCCATTGGCGTGTCGGATGTCGGTTCGGACATGGCAGCTTTTTCCACATCAGCTTTATCGGCTTTTTCTAACATGGTATTTTCAACTGGGGCCATCATCGGAACAGGCATGATGCGTGGGGCATCATCCACAACCAATGCATCCGATTCACGTACGACAGGCGTCAACGGAATCGCTTTGCGTCCCAACACCATCGGCTCGGACGGGTCAAGTTTTGGTTCGGCTTTTGGCTCAGCTTTTTCTTGTGCTTTGGCAACAGGCACATCCGCCAAAGGTGCATCTGCAGGAACCTGAACAGGGGCCGCAGGTAATGTCGCTTTTTCATCGACATAGGGTACGTTTTCCAACACTTCAGCGGCTACGGGTGCGTTATCTACTGCGGGCATGCGAGCAGCTTGAACGGGAGCAGTCTTAGCAGGAGCGGCTGCGGGTGCAGGCACGAATTCGAATCCGGCATGTGCCGTTCCGGACACGCAAGCCAAAGCTAAGGTTATGAAAACAAAAGAGGCGGAAGATAAAAGAGCAGAACGCATCACAGGGCAACCCTATCACGGGAAAAACGGGAAAATCTTGGATTATATTGGCCGCAAGGCCCCGTTGATGCAAGAGGGAAAACCTGGCGTTTACGCTTTGGCGGCCGGGTCTTTCAACGGAAAACTTACGTCCCGCCGTGATCGTAAAACGTACGGTGGAATAATTTGCTTAAGGCAGGACGCACGGGGCCGATGAACCAAACGCGCAAACGGCGCATCGCCAACGGCAAAGTAAGGCCCCGACGTTCCATAAACAACAACGCCAACAGCACCAAGATGCACAAAATAAATGTCCACAAACGAATGTGAATCAAAAAGATAAACAGGAAAATGCCCGCGCGGTAATCGATATTGAAAAATCGGACGGGACGGGCCGTGTTGCGCCAGTGGTTATACGAATTGAAAACAGCCATCGCTTATTCCTTCATAATTTCTTCGCCCGACCCACGTGCGACCAGGTTATAAAAACGCGATTCGATCAAACCTGCGTCAAAGGCCTCACGGGCCGATTTCACCATCGGCTTGCCTTGTTCGCGCACCGATTTAATCAACTCAAGCGGCCAGTTTTCAAATGGAATATCCAAGAATTTTTCGCGCAGATCATCGGTGAAGACCAGATATTCGCGCAAGGCCTGACGGCCTCCGCCGATTTTCGGCATCAGGATTTGTGTCACGATCATGCGCGTCGTTTCCATCAATGCATACGCGCGTTCGGTACGTTCGCCCGGCTCAAACGTTGCGACCATGCGGCGAATAGTGGGGGCGACACCGATCGTATGCGCGGTGGAATAAACGGCGTGACCCGTTTGCCCCGCTTCGATCGCGGCTGAAATGGTTTCGCGGTCGCGTGATTCACCGACCAAAATGATATTGGGTTTGCGGCGCAACGCATTTCGCACGCCGGCTTCGAAACTTTTTAAATGGCGCGGAATTTCGGATTGCGATACCAGCGATTTTTCCGACATGATCTGATCATAGACGAATTCGATCGGCGCTTCATAAGTCAGCATCTTGCCACAGCCTTCGGGGCGCTCAATCATCATGCGCATCCCGGCGGCAAGCAACGTGGATTTACCCGAACCCGTCGGACCCGTAATCAACACGAGGCCGTCTCGTGGTGCCCAATTATCAACGATATCTTGATCGACTTTTAGATCCGCCATTTTCGGCGGCACGTCGGGCAAGACGCGCATCGTGATTTGTGCAGCATCACGGCCTTTGGATAAAATGGGCGTGATGTTGACGCGGAAACGATAACGCGAATTACGGTCGGGACGAACTTCGTAGGACAAATCCAAATCGATGCCCGACGCAAGACGTGCCATGGCATCAGCCCCGTAAATTTTCGTCAGAAACACGGACATATCCGCACCATCCAGAGGACGACGCATCGCAGGACGCAATTGACCGGCGATATCATTATAAATCGGACGATCGGTTTGAATCGTGATGTCGGATGTTTTGCGTTGCACGCACCACAACAATAACGGATCGACATGTGCCTCAGTGAAACGCATCGGTTCGTCCGGCCATGTCTCGTTCAGATCCATGCCTTCCGCCGGTTTAAAATAGTCTTTTATTAAACCTTCTTTTTTTTCTTCGTCAGACATGATCGTTTGGACCGTTTGGGTGGTGGCGGTTAAGGCGCCGTGCGGACCGGTGGCTGCCATTCGTCTCGGGCTTGATCGGGGCGCAACGTCGCAGGCTGAGTAATGCGGATGGCGCGGTCGCCGACACGCATCTCGGTCGTCAGCTTCATCGGCTTGTTGCCGACCATCGCTTCGACTTCGTTGCCGCTGACGCCTCGATCCACCAATGTAGCATACGGGGCCGAGATTTTATTTTGCGTTAAGAGAACGCGGTAACGGACCATGCCTTCGAAATCGGCGATCAGGCGATTCAAATCAGACTGAAAAATCTCTTCGGCTTGTTTGTAGCCTTCAGCCCAACCTTCTTTGACCCATAGGCGCCAAGCGGCACGCTCTTCGGGATTTTCAGGCAACAAGATATCGGGTGGCGGCGGCAATTCTTCTTTCCACTCACGTTCCAAATATTGGCGCCATTCACGCGGAGCAGACACGATGCGGGCTTGGCGCGAAATATTATAAATCGCATCCGACGCGGCTGCTTCGTCGCCCGACGGCGTCACCAAGAAATTATTCAACGCTTCAGACACGATGGGCGGTTCGATGAACATGTTGCTGGGGGCTTTGATCAGCAAACGGCGGAAATTATACGTCTTGTCCAACGCCGCTTCGTTTTTCTTGAGCTCAATCATAATCTCTTTGGTACGCCAGGCCAAACCGCCTCGTGCGCCAAAAGAAATCGCTGAATCACGCATCGCGTCGCGACGGATTTTCAGGGACAGATTTCGCTCTTCTTTGACGGCGGCATCCTGCAATTTGTCGTTCGGATCGCGCGTCGTATTCTTACCGATCGCTTCGGCTTTTTCTTTTTCCTGTAACGACTCAAGCGTTGCAGGATCTTCGGGAATGATGGTCGCTTTGCGCGGTTCGTCGCGGGCATCTGCATCATACGCAGCATATGACGTATTGCTACCGCAGATCAGGATGACGCCCAAAACAAGCGCGAAAAAATTAAGGCGTTTCTGTTTGGACATTATCATAGCTCAATTCGATGATTTTCAGATTGGCGTCGACTTTCAACGTCGCACGGCCGCCCAGTTGCAAACCGACATCGCGTAAGGATTCGATGACGGCTTGGTTGCGCACGTTCAAACTGACGATGACGGGCGTTTCGGGCGTGTTGCCGGTGGTTTTCAATTCATACGAGGCGCGATCAGCCAGTTGTTGTGCAATCGGCTCGACAGGTCCGATCCAATTGACGGTGACTGAGCGGCGCAACTCAGGCGGAGCTCCTGCCGCCAAGGGTGGTAAATCGGTCGGGGTGCGCGTTTGTTCAATCGCAGCCAAATTATCTAAGGCATTGGCTGCACGATCAGCAGCCTGGGCCAGACGCAACGTTACCGAGTTCGGTTCTGCGACCAATTGCGGGTCGGGTTTGGTCTGGGTGCAGGCGGCAAGGATAAAGGAAAGAGAGACAAGCACGCTCAAAGACAAAATGATCTTCGGTGCAATCTTCGGCAAATACGTCATAGGGGAAAGCCTTATCTGACTTGAAAAGAGGTGGTCGTACGGTATCACGGCAAAAGCGAAATGGAAATTGAAAAATGGTGGGCGCGGCCACAAAAGGACCGACTTAGTCTTGAATCAGGTCCATCTGACGCATGGCTCCGATCACTTTGCGGGCATAGACATACCCGAAACGCGGGGTTTTGGAATGATAATGGGCGATGGCCAGGGTCAGATTGCCCGATTCATTCAGGCGTTGCCGCAAAATCCAGGCGGCGACATTGACGTTGATGCACGGATCATCGCGCACCATATGCTTGGCGGTGGCGGGCGTGACTTTCCAATGTTGCGCCAGTTTCGGCATCCACATCGTGTTGATTTGCATCGGCCCCAGATCATACGTGCCGTTTTGGTTGGGGCCGACGGCTTGACCGACGCGGCCGCCTTCGACGCGCATGATCCCCATCATAACAGCCGGAGGCACGTTATAGGTTTGGGCCGCCATCAACAGGCAGGTGGCAAGAACGGAATTAATAGGCATGACGTTGTGTGAACCGTTAAAGTCGTAATTTACCGTAATCAGGCGTAATATAAGGTCTTATCTTTTATCTTGCCACCGTAAATTAGCGAAAAGGTTAATTTTAGCCGCCGGTTCAAGCCCAGGCTGCAATCATTTTATAAATCATTGATTCGAAATCTATTTTAGGCCAAGTTCAGTGAAAATCGGAGCCCAGTCTTTTGGCGAGCCTTTGACCGCGCGAATCGGATCTGTTTCCGATCGACGGTAAAAGATACTGGGAAGCGCGTTCAATTTCATCGCGATGACGAAATCGGCGTTGTTCTTCAACAGCAATCCGCCTTCGGGTTTCGGAGGTTCTTTGGGCATGATATCCGTACCTTCGATCATCAATTTCAACTTGGCCGCCGCGTCTTTGTCGCCTAACACCAAGGCGACCTGCATGATCGTCGCCGTGGATGCTAACGAGATCGGCACGACGCGCAAATCCAAAAGTTTTTTATCTGCAAACGGTTCCAATGTTTTGAATGCTTGCTGCGAGGCGGGATCCAACGGGTCCATTACCAAATATAACACCGGCGCATCTTTGTCGGCACCATAATGCACGACACCCAGTTTCGCCATGCTGTCCCATACCATCGCACCCGAAACGGCGGGTTTCGCAACAGGTTTTTCTGTTTCAGCATTTTGTGGTTTTGCAGCAATTTCCGTATCAGGAACAACGGCTGCTGATTTTTTATCTTCTTCTTGCATCGATGTGCGCACGCGATTCAAAATTTGCGCGGCGCGGTCGCGATTTTCATCAGCAAATTTCTTTTGCAAAATCGTGCTTAACTCGACGCCTTGGGGTGAGATCAACGTACCGCCGATAACAGCAGCGCCCGATGGCAAGATGTAAATCATTTGCATGATTTTATCGCCGCTGATCAACCACACATCAGCATCCTGTTCCTTGGCGATATAATCGAATTCCATCGGCACGCCGCCGCCCTGCTCGCGGATTTTTTGTAAAACCGGCACATTAGCGGCATTCGGAGCTTTTGCCATGACGACCGACGTGACTTGCTTAGTCGGCTCGGGCCCGGGTTGCTGATCGACGCGTTGCGCGAAGCTTGGCGACGATACTAAAAGAGACAGGATTAGCAGGGAAAAAATAAAATGTTTCATGGTTTCAAACTAACCGCATTGCTTGTATTCGACAAGATCTTTTACTCTATCATTTGCAGGTAACGCTTCGAACATCATCAAATCCCCAACAGCATCATAGACATGATGCAGCACGCCGATCGGTTCTGCCGAAGGAGACATCTTCGCCGTGATCAATGTCGAATCCTGTTCGGGATAAATTCTGGCCAAGGCGCGCGTCAAAACTGTACCTGTCTTATGGCCTGCGACGCACGGAATTTTCGCCATACGCGCCGACAAAGCCGCACCCAATAACGCGCATAGATCTTGTCCGCCGTAACGCGCCGCCAGCGCAAAAACATCCGTGTCAGGCTCCGCACCCAAAGCGCGATCAAAATCATTCAACGCACGATCAAATCCTGCGCTTAAACTGGCGATCATCAAACAATCGACATGTTCCTCGACGGCCATTAATCCGTAAGCCAACAGATGCGCGGCCTCGCCTTCTTTCAATCCGTCTTGGGGCAAGGCTTGATCCGTCGTCAATTCATAGACGCGCAAATCGGCGTTCAATTTCGCACAGAATTTTTGAATACCGTGCTTACCATTCGCAACCACTTTCAACATGTCTTGCGTAATCGCAATATCGTTCGCCGTATACGCACTGGCGTAAAATGCGGCACGCGGACGTTTGATCTCGGGATAACAGCAACCTTGTGCGCGCTCCAATTGCGCTGCCAAGGCGCTGCTTGTATTCGTTGTTTTCGAAAGTGCCAAGGCCGGGCGTGCGGCGATCATCGCGTGAATATCAAGAAATGTAACTGACATAAGAAACTAACTGGCTAGAGATAAAATCAAGACGGCGGTCAACACCAAGATCGTTACCGTGACGGTTACGATATGCAACCACAGAACACGTTGCACGTCGCCCTCGCCTGCTTTGGCGGTGGCTTTGGTGCGGCCGATCCATGCATCGCGTTTTTTACCGCCCGGTAACGCAATATTCAACGCGCCCGCCACAGACGCGACGGGCCAACCCGCATTCACCGCACGATGTACATTTGATTGATTGAACATCGTAGTCAACGCACCTGTCGGCGACGCACCCGGCGTGAAAAACGCACCCAACGCCCAGAACAGGGCTGCGACACGCGCAGGTACGAAGTTGATGATCGCTTCGATCATTTGAAAGGGTTTTGCAAAGGGGCTGTCGGCGTTTTCTTGGGTGACGATCACGCGTTCAGCCTCGAGCAGCACGGTGACGAATACGGCCGCCGCGATACCGGGAATTCCGCATAACATGGCCGCAACCCCCCACAACACCGCACTTAGGAATCCGTTATGCAACGATGCAGCCGTCGCCTCAATTACCATACGCGCAACCGCATGGCGGTCCGGATTTTTCGTCGGCACCAGCACCGAGATGCGGCGGCGTTCCAGAATATCCATGCCTTCCGAAGCTGATTTTTTATGCTTCCAGACTTTCAGTAATTCGACCGTCGCGGTCCACGGAAAAGTCAGGCGGAAACATAAAAACCAAAACAGCGGCTCGAATTGTTCGTATCGCGCCGCCAGTCCTGCAACACCGATTGCCAATACACATGCGATGACGATTATCAGCAAAAACGTAATCATGCCGCGTGATGCGCGGGTTTTGCGGGCACGTGTGGCGCGGTTCAGTTTTTTCTCGAAGCGTGCAGCAAAACGTGCAGGAATGCCGAGGAGAGGGTCGATGCGATCGCGAGCCTGAGGGATCAGGCGCAGCAACACGTCAACCATCACGGCCAATAAAATGGCGGCCAAAGGCGACACAAGCGGTTGCAACACATGTAAGACGTTCATGGCCCTAACTTATGCGGGTGTACGCGCGCGGTCCAGCCCTGATATAACGGGTTTATGATTGACATAAACGAATCGAGCGCGCTAGCTTGACGGAACACGTTTTAAATCACTAAGGCATAAACATGACAAAACATGATAATTCGCATGCACGACCAAATTTTCTTGAAGTCGTAAAACATAAATTGGCGGTATTTGTAGGACTTGCTTCGCCGGTTGAAAATGAAAAAGATCCCAGTGATGAAGAATACTACGATATAACATTTTCACCTGGCCCGCTCACGCCTTTGCGCAGGCATTATCTTGAAGGTCTTCTTATATCCACCAATTAGAAGACGGCATTCTTGCTGTGATCAACAACAAACAGGATGATCCTCATGCCAGAATTAGCGCGATGTCGACTTTGTACTGGCAACAGAAAAAATGGAGTGCGTCGATGCAACAGCATGTGGCGGATCAAATAACGCGCATCGCTGAAGACAAAGACGAAAGGAGAGCGGTTAGGTTTTGCGCCATAGGATATCTTGTTGCAGCTCAACAAGACGAAATCACTGCCCGCGCGCAAACATCCGCAACGGTTGCACCATCGGCATTGCCCGAAGCAATACAACCTGTTTAACGCTCTTTCGACAAAGAGAATCCTAAGAGGGATTCTCCTTCGCTTCGCTCCCCAAAATGATAATTCTGTGACATTCGCTATCTTTCAAAACAAAACAGATACGGCTCCCCCTCCTTAAGGGAGAGGGATGGGGTGAGGGGTTACAACGTGTAAAAACATCTAAAACCCTTGCGCAAGCGAGGGTCCTTTCCTATTGCCTTAGATCCCCGCTTTCGCAGGGATTACGACTAAAAATTAGTCTAACCCCTCATCGGCTTTCGCCACTCTCGCCATCCCTTCTCAAAATTTACATTATGCAAAAACATATACAAAACCTTTACCCTTTACCTCGCGGACGGCTATAGATTAAGCCTTCACACTAACGAACCGATCGTCCGCTTATGACCGACCCGATGCACACCCTTAAATCCGACGCGCTGGCGCATATCACCCAAGCCGCGAACCTCAACACGCTGGACCAGATCCGCGTGCAGTTTTTGGGCAAATCGGGATCGGTGACAGGATTGCTGAAACAGGTCGGAGCCTTGCCGCCCGACCAGCGCAAACATTTCGGTGAACAAGTCAATCAACTGCGTGACGAATTATCGGCGATTTTATCCGACAGGCAAAAACAACTTGAAGCCGCCGCGTTGAACCAAAAATTGGCGTCCGAGACCATCGATGTCACCTTGCCACCCTCTTTGAAAAATTTAGGCACGATTCATCCCGTGACGCAAACGACCGACGAGATCGTATCGATCTTCGCCGCCATGGGATTCAACATGATGACCGGCCCCGAGATCGAAGACGATTTCCACAATTTCACCGCCTTGAATTTTCCGCCCGATCATCCGGCGCGATCAACGCATGATACGTTTTTCCTGGAAAGCGAAAATGGAGAAGCCCCTACATTGCTAAGAACGCATACATCGACGGTGCAGATTCGCTCGATGACGGACACCAAAGGCCCGCTGAAAATCATCGTACCCGGCCGTGTCTATCGTTCCGATTGGGATGCGACGCATACGCCGATGTTTCACCAGGTCGAAGGTCTGATCATCGGCAAAACGGGCGAGATTCATATGGGTCATCTCAAAGGATGTCTAGCCGATTTCCTCAAAGCATTTTTCAATATCGACGATTTACCGACGCGTTTCCGTCCGCATTTCTTTCCCTTTACCGAACCTTCCGCCGAAATGGATATCGGCTATGCACGACGCGATGGCAAAATTATCTTAGGTGAAAAAAGCGGTTGGATGGAAATTTTAGGCTGCGGCATGGTGCATCCGAATGTCTTGAAAAATTGCGGTATCGATCCCGAAAAATTTCAAGGTTTCGCCTTCGGTATGGGCGTTGAACGCTTGGCGATGCTGAAATACGGCATCCCTGATTTACGCGATATGTTCGACAGCGATTTACGCTGGTTGAAACATTACGGGTTTTCGATTTTGGAACAACCCAATCGCGCGTTGGGAGCATAACCATGAAATTCACATTGAACTGGCTCAAGGAATATTTGGACACAAACGCAAGTTTGGAACAGATTTGCGACCGCTTGGTCGTGATCGGACATGAAGTCGAAAGCATTACGGATCGTGCCGAACTATACAAAGGGTTTGTCGTCGCCCATGTTGTCGAATGTGACCAACACCCCAACGCCGATCGCTTGAAACAATGCTTGGTTAATACGGGTTCAGCCCAGTTACAAGTCGTGTGCGGCGCGCCGAATGTGCGCAAAGGGTTGCGTGTCGTCTTCGCATTACCTGGCACAACTATTCCTGCCAACGGCATGGTATTGAAAAAAACCGTCATCCGCGGCGTCGAATCCAACGGCATGATTTGTTCGGAAAGCGAATTAAAATTATCCGATGAATCGAACGGCATTCTAGAACTGCCCGCTGATACACCCATCGGCGCCGATTTCGCAACCATCATGGGGTTGACGGATCCAGTCATTGATCTGGCGATTACGCCGAACCGCTCTGATGCATTGGGCGTATACGGTATTGCGCGCGATCTGGCCGCCAGTGGTTTGGGATTGTTGAAAACGATTCCGCAACAACCTGTGCCAGGCGGATTTGATTCCCCCGTTAAAGTCACCATCAAAGATCAAAAAGCCTGCCCGCTTTTTATGGGGCGTTATATTCGTGGCGTGAAAAATGGTCCCAGCCCGAAATGGCTGCAGGATTATTTGACTGCGATCGGGTCGCGTTCGATCTCGGCATTGGTGGATATCACGAATTTCATGTGTATCGGATTGAACCGTCCCTTGCATGTGTTTGATGCCGATAAGCTCTCGGGTGATATCACCGTGCGCTTGTCGAAACAGGATGAACATTTTACCGACCTCAAAGGCGTTGAACGAAAATTGAACGACTCCACCGTCGTTGTTTGCGACACCGACGGCGTGCAAGCCTTGGGCGGCGTGATCGGCGGCTTGAATTCAGGTTGCTCTGAAGACACCGTCAATATCTTTTTGGAATCTGCCCTGTTTGACCCAAGCACGATCCGCCGTGCCGGTGCATTTTACGGTATCGACAGTGACGCGAAATACCGTTTCGAACGCGGCGTCGATCCTGCTTTTGCCGATGACGGCATTGCGATTGCCACACGCATGATTTTGGATTTATGCGGCGGCGAACCAAGCTATACGGTTGTCGCAGGGAATGAGCCTGATTGGAAACGCACCATCCCGTTCAGCACGACGAAAACCAAAGAACTGGGCGGCATGGATATCTCGATGCCCGAGCAAATGAACATCTTGATG
>JANODM010000187.1:0-1750 GCA_031412695.1 Alphaproteobacteria bacterium | reverse complement strand
GCTTGATGATCGAATTGGACAAAGAATTTCCGGGCTATGGTTGGGCAACGAATGCAGGATATGGCACCGCTGCTCATCAACAGGGCTTGGCTTATCTGGGGGTTACTCCGCATCATCGCCGCAGCTTTGCCCCTATTAGGGCGTTACTGGTCAAACAAGCCGCTTAAGACCCCCTTGCCAAGAATATAGTCCTGATATAGGATTATATTCATGAAAGATATTTCCTCTCAAACCGATGTTAACTGGTTGGTTCTGGACCTTAATTCATTTTTTGCGTCCTGCGAACAACAAGAGAATCCAAGGCTGCGCGGCAAACTGGTCGGAATCGTGCCGATGGAAAATGTCGATACGACCTGTATCTTGGCCGCAAGTCACGAGGCGAAAAAATTGGGAATCAAAACGGGTACGCCTGTCGGAGAAGCCAAGATACGTTGTCCCGACATCATCTTGATGAAGGCATCGCATAAAACCTATGTGAAATATCATCATGAAATTCTGAAGGCGATTGATTTGTGTACGCCGATTGAAAAAGTCTTATCAATTGACGAAGTCGCATGCCGTATGACCGGATCGCAATGCAATCCCGATAATGCCGTGGCGTTAGCCAAGAAAATAAAAGAGACGATCAAGCGTGAGGTCGGCGACTGCCTGACCAGTTCCATCGGCATTTCGACGAATACGTTGTTGGCGAAATTTGCTTCCGACATGCAAAAGCCTGACGGCTTGCAGGTTATTCGTCCGTGCGATTTACCGCATAAAATTTTGTCGTTTAAACCGCGCGATTTTTGCGGCATCGGCCCTGCCATGGAAAAACGTCTTAATGCCGCAGGGATTTTTTCGATGAAGGATTTATATGCATGCGATCGTCATAAAATGCGCCGTATCTGGGGCGGTGTCGAAGGCGAACGCTTTTACGCCAAAATCTGGGGGCATCAGGTGGAGCGCACCCCGACGCAAACCAGCGTTATCGGTCATCAACATGTTCTCGAGCCGCATCTGCGCAACATCAAAGGGGCTTCCGATGTGTTGCATCATCTTCTTATCAAAGGTAGCGAACGACTGCGGCATATGGATTATTTTTGCAAATATTTAAGTGTCGATGTAAAATTGGACCGCTATGCCGGGTACTGGCAGCGCGATACGCGTTTCGTTGAAACGCAAGACTCGCAGTTTTTATTGCGGACAATGAACGATATGTGGCGCGATTACCCAGGACACCGTCCTTTGCGGGTCGGTATCACGCTCAGCGGATTGGTTCCTTCCTGTTCGCATCAGGGTGATTTATTTGCAAAACACCGTCCGAAAAAATTATTCGACGCCATTGACGGGATCAATTCGCGCTTTGGCCGTCACAGCGTCACGTTCGGATTGAATAACTATATCCAAGAACGAATCGGCACCGATAAAATCGCGTTTCAACGCGTGCCCGAGGTGATGTATCTCTGAAACAAAAAACCCCGCCACAACGGACGGGGTTTTTCGAAAATCTGTAGTAACCTTAGCGTGAATAGAATTCGACGACCAGGTTCGGTTCCATACGGACCGGATACGGCACATCTAACAATGCAGGCGTACGCAGGAATTTTCCTTTGAGGCCTTTGTCAGCAGCTTCCATGTAGCCGGGTACTTCGCGTGTGTTGTCGTTTTGCGCTTGCAGGATCGGTGTGATCTGTTGCGCTTTTTCGCGAACTTCAATCACGTCGCCATCCGATACTTGGTAAGATGGAATGTTGACGCGTTTGCCGTTGAC
>JANODM010000186.1:0-2914 GCA_031412695.1 Alphaproteobacteria bacterium | reverse complement strand
GCAACCGTCGTGGCGTTACGACCGTTCAGTAAGCTTTACGGACATAAATATTTTTGAAGCCCCGCTGAAAAGCGGGGTTTTCTTTTTAGGCACTTCGTTCGTATAATGGCCCTGTAAATATCTGGAGATCTTGTCATGCGTTTTTTCACTGCTTTGCTTTTTGCCCTCATTTTGTCTGCCCCTGTATCGGCCCAAGATAAAGACATGCGGTCGGTCATGAGCCGACTTAATCAAATGCAACGCCAGATGGATACAATCTCGCGCCAAGTCTACAAAGGCGAAACGCCGCCCGCCGCCGCGTTAGGCTCACCCGCCATACCGTCGAACGATAACGCGCAACTTGCCGCCGCCGTCGACGAACGCATGAATGGTTTGGAAGGCAGCATCAAACAAATCAATAATCGGTTAGACGAACAAGATTACGCCATCGGCCAATTGCGCCAAGCTTTTGACTTACAAAAAAGCGACATGGAAATGCGTATGAAAGAAGTCGGCGCAGGAGCAAAAGCCCCCGTCGTCAACACGATGCCTGTGCCATCCGCCGAAACGCCTGATGCACCGCCACCACCATTTCCTGCATCTTCCACTCCTCCTGAAGCCGAAAATACAGGCGGTGATATGTCGGGCGGTAACGTTCAAGACTTGCCAACCGATAACGCCGCAGCCTTGTACGACGCATCGTTCCAAGCGTTGCGCGAACAAAAATACGATCGCGCGGAAAGTGGTTTCAAAGAATTCATGACGCGTTATCCGAATGATCAATTGGCAGGCAACGCGCAATACTGGCTTGGCGAAAGCTTTTACGTCAGAGGCAATTACGCCGAAGCCGCGAAATCATTCGCACAAGGCTATCAAAAATATCCGAAAAGCACCAAAGCCCCGGATAATCTGTTGAAACTGGGACTATCCTTGTCGCAACAAAACAAGAAACAAGAAGCGTGCATCACGTTGCAACAATTGGGCAAACAATACGTGAATGCCGCAGCCGTGATCAAACAACGCGCCGAAGACGAAACGAAAAAACTCAATTGCGGCGCCCCAACCGGTTGATGGCCGGTTGATGCAAGAGCACTTCAACGCAAGTCTGAACGATCTTTTGATTGAAACCCCAAGTTCAATTGCTGTTGCCTTATCGGGCGGCGCAGATAGTTTTTCTTTGTTACATTTGGCGAAACATTGGGCGGTTGAAAAAAACATCCCGCTTGTTGCATTGACGGTCGATCACCGTTTGCGCCGTGAAAGTACTGAGGAAGCTGAAAAACTGCACGCATGGTGCGTTGAAAATAAGATCGATCATACGATTTTGACGTGGACCGACGAGAAACCTGCGACCGCCATCCAAAATACTGCCCGCAACAAGCGCCGTCAGTTATTATTCAATGCCTGTGCTGAAAAAAATATCCCCGTTTTGTTGATGGGGCATCAAGCAGATGATCAAGCCGAAACATTTTTGATGCGGTTACAACGCGGATCGGGCGTGTTGGGTTTGACAGGTATTCAACCTTACAGTTACGATCACGCGACGAATGTATCGTTGCTGCGGCCTTTATTGACGATACGCCGCGCCGCATTACGCGATTACGCCGTTGAACATCATCTTCCGTTTATCGACGATCCGTCGAATGATGATACGGCCTTTGAACGTGTTGCGGTACGCAAAACCCTTGAACAATTGCCGGATTTGGCCGATGGCGTGATTAAAACCGTCGAACGTTTGACGCGCGTGGATTGGGCCTTGATGACCACAGCCACAGAATGTTTTGATCAACACGCAAAGCGAACGGAAACGGGCATCTGGTTGCCTCTTTCGTTTTTTACCTTGTTCGAAGACGAGTTATGCTTACGTGTCGCGGAACAAGCCCTCTATACGTTGGAACCTGAAGCCTATATTCCGCTGGCCGGGCTTGAACATCTGGTTCAAGATATGAAACAGAACGATTTCAAAGGCCAAACCTTGGCTGGATGCCGTATTCGTCCCAAAATCCGAGATAAATTGCCTGGATTTCTTTTTGAAATCGAGCCTGCCCGCCACATATAACCCCTTCTCATTTCAGGGTTTCAGATTATCTTTAAGCTTATCGATTAGGTTACATTTAGCACCTTTGCAGTTTCTAACGGAGAAGACTATGAATTCGTTCGGTAAAAATCTTATCGTCTGGCTGATGATCGCCCTGCTGTGCTTGGGCGGTTATGCTCTGTTAAATCCCTCCAAAGGCAGCCTGAGCAATGTGCAAACTGCCTATAGTGATTTTTTCAATGATGCTCAAAGCGGCAAAGTCAAATCGGTTTTGCTGCAAGGTGACTTTATTACCGGCCAGTACGAAGACGGTAAAAAATTCACGACGATGAAACCGTCGAATACGGATGTCACCGCCAGCCTGATCAAGCGTGGCGTGCATGTCGATGTCAAACCTGTCGAAAACGGTTTCGGCGGCATTTTTGGAATTTTGCTGTCCTGGTTTCCGATGTTGTTATTGATCGGTGTGTGGATTTTCTTTATGCGTCAGATGCAAGGCAAAAGTGGTGGCGGTGCTTTGGGTTTTGGCAAATCACGCGCACGTCTTTTGACGGAAAAAACCGGACGCGTCACGTTTGAAGATGTCGCCGGCATCGAAGAAGCCAAAGAAGAATTGCAAGAAATTGTCGAGTTCTTGAAAGACCCGCAAAAATTTCAACGCTTGGGCGGTAAAATTCCCAAAGGTGCTTTGCTGATCGGTCCTCCCGGTACAGGTAAAACCTTGATCGCTCGTGCCGTTGCAGGCGAAGCAAATGTCCCGTTCTTTACGATCTCGGGCTCCGACTTTGTCGAAATGTTTGTCGGCGTCGGCGCATCCCGCGTTCGCGATATGTTTGAACAAGCGAAAAAATCCGCGCCATGCATTATCTTTATCGATGAAATCGACGCTGTCGGCCG
>JANODM010000185.1:0-2298 GCA_031412695.1 Alphaproteobacteria bacterium | reverse complement strand
CCGTGGATCACATCCCGTAAAAAGCGGGCTGGAAAAGGCTGCGTTGAGCTGGTCAACAGTGTAGCTGGGCAGCTTGCCTCTGGTTTTGTCGAAGCGTGGGAACAAGCCTAAGGTCGGATTTTCATTCGCGTAACCCTCGCTAACGAGCCACGAGAAGAACGCACTAAGCGCCGACAGCTCCTTTGCGATCGTCCTATTTTCTCGCTTGGGAAGGTTCTCCCTCCGACCCTTTTCCACCATCTCAGACAAGGACAGACCTTGGAAGCCCCTTCGGCTATTGGATTTCAGCGGAAGGTCGGCGATCACGTTGCGAAACTCGCGGACATCGTCCTTCCCGATCAACTTGGCAGGTCGCCTACCGACCCAGTTTGAGAAGAGCTCTACAGTTTTCCGGTCTTGCGTAACCGTGTCGAGCTTCTTCCGCCCTTGAGCTACGGTCTGTTCGGCATATTTGTCGAACAATTCCATCAGTGACTGACCTGGCAGAGGACGCAGCGCAGTGCTGCTAATGGCCTGTCGGACAACAGTGCTCAGCGGCTCGGCTGATGGGTTACCGTCGAGACGGTCCAAGGTCACCCGCTGCGCTGCGCTGAGAGCTGCCAGGACCATCTCCGCAAGCTTCCGATAATCGGCTGTAAGCTCGCCGCTGGCATCGGCTTTAGGGAGCTGCCAACCTAGCTGAGCAATTACGGCATCGGACACCTTAGCGGTCCAAGCACCGACGTTGCCCATCATATGGTCGAGGGAGGCATCTCGTAGCTCCCTTCGTTCACGTTCGATGAAGGCCTCCACCCCAGCCGGACCATCCGCCTTTGCCAACCTGAGCTTCTTCATTCGTAAGTTCAGTCCGTTCGCGTAGAGGCGAGCCACCACGCCGTTGAGCTTGTCTTGGTCAGGATAGGTAGCCGGCGCTGCGTCTGAGTTTGCCTTTAACGCTTCCCACTGCCGAAGTTGTGCCTCGCGAACTCCGGCGAGGCGGTGTTTGGCTAGCTTGAAGTCAGACGTCCCGAGCGATTGCCAAACCTCACGTGGGGCACGTTTGCCACTAGCCTCCAACGCTAAACGGACGTCGGGAGGAACCGCCTCCCGGTAGTAATAATTTGATGATCCGTTTCTGCGTGTCAGGTGAGTTTGCGATGACATAAACCGGGTCCGTTATGCGTGCTGCCGTAACAGCTACATGTAACAGACCGAGAGATAATGTCATCGAAAAATCATAAGCTTATGAGAGTATTTAGCAAAGTATCCATCTCGTTTCCAGTCCTGTCTCCCCGACCAATCGCTTTTTGCGCTAGTTCAGCAGCACGGCGACCTTCTCCAATGTTCGGATGATGCCCCAGGCGATGGGTGCGAGAACTGCGATCCAGCAAACCATCATTATTATGGTCACCCCGCCGCCCGGCGCCGGGATATCGTTGCTTTTCGCGGTCGTCGTCTCACGAACCGCTTGGCTTGCTTTTTCCGGGCTGTGAAACCGCTTGTCCACGGGGCGGATCATCAGATTGGCGATGAAGGCGACAGCCAGGAGCCCCGCCAACGCCTGGTAGATCGGCGGGTAGACGAGATCGCGGGGCGTGCCGGCGGCGATGGCGGCATCGCGCATGCGGCCAACGATGAGCGGACCGACGATCCCGGCGAGCGACCAGGCACTCAACAGGCGGCCGTGGATGGCACCGACGTGGGCAGTGCCGAACAGGTCGGCGAGATAGGCCGGCACCGTCGCAAAGCCGCCGCCGTACATCGAGGCCAGCGCGCAGAAGATGAGAACGAACACACCCAGGCTCGCTCCGGTCAGTGACGGGGCGACGAACCCGTAGAGGACGGCGCCGAGCGCGGTCATGATCGCGAAGGTCGGCTTGCGCCCCAGCCGGTCCGACGCCGCCGACCACAAGGGTCGGCCGCCGATGTTGAACAGGCTGATCAACCCGACGAAGCCCGCGCCGACTGCCGCTGCGGCGGCTTTCTGTTCGGCGTCGAAGGCGGTGAAGCCGGTATCGGAGCCGATCAGGCGGCCGCCGAAAATCTCCTGCAGCATCGGCGATGCGACGCCGATGATGCCGATCGATGCCGAGACATTGAGCAGCAGCACCAGCCATACCAGCCAGAACTGCGGCGTGCGGTGCGCCTCGCGGAGATCGACATGAAAGCCTGTGCTGACGCCGGCGCTGCCGGGTGGAGTCCAGCCGGCCGGGGCCCAACCCGGTGACGGCACGCGGTACCCGAATGCCCCCGCCATCATGAACACGAAATAGATCGCGGCAAGGCTGAGCATGGTCTGCCAGACGCCGACCTCGGTAT
>JANODM010000184.1:0-2564 GCA_031412695.1 Alphaproteobacteria bacterium | reverse complement strand
GGATCGGGCCACAAAATAATACGATCATGCGTCATTAAAATATCAGGTGTCGGATTGAAAAAAAGCGGTACGACTGCGATGGCACATAACACCAATCCTGACCAGCGCATACGGGATTTCAAGGCTATGATCAAAAAGAATCCTATAACCAACAACACGACTGTTATCCCACGTAAAGCAGGTGTACGCCACACGGCTGCAGGCAAATGAGCAACGAATGCCGATATCGCCAATGTCCATTCAACGCCCAACCCCAATAATCGCAACGACCACTCACCAACAAAAGGAAATGGCAAAAACACATACGTCAAAAACGTACCCGGCATGACCATGAACGTAATAACAGGTGTCGCAAGTGCATTCGATAACATCGACAAAAGCGGGATTTGCTGAAAATATAACAAGATCAACGGGGCCGTCGAAATTGTCGCGATAATCGTCGTCATGATCGACAAAGACAAAACTCGTATCGTTTTCATGATTAGATTATTTTGCCAAAAAGGCTTGAGCCAAAAATCATTCGTATACTGATAGAATGCAACCAATGCCGTGACGGCCGCGAAGGATAATTGAAACCCCAGATCCAATACGCTTTCGGGTTGCCACAACAATAACAAGATTGCAGCGATTGCCACAAGCCGCAGATTGATTGCCTCGCGGTCAACCAACACCGCACATAACACGATGCCCGTCATGATAACGGAACGCACCGTCGGCGGAGATAGTCCCACAACCAACATATATAAGATAATTGCAACCAATGCGCATATTGCCGCGATTTTTTTAATCGGCCATGTCAAAGCCATACGCATGTTTAACGCCATCAACAGGCGTGTAAAATAAAAAACCACGCCCGCCAACAAGCTGACATGTAATCCTGATATTGAAATAATATGCTGTAGTCCTGATTTTTGTAATTCCGTTGTCGTTTTTTTGTCAATACCCGCTCGTTGACCGTTTAGTAATGCAGTCGTGACGCCCGCAACGGGTTGTTTTAAATGACCGTAAACTTTATGCGCCAGCCATGTGCGATAATTTTCCAACGCCCCTTCATTCTCGATTTTTTGCGGCAAAGCGTTTTCGGATACTTTATATCCGTAGCCGTAACCGCTGAGGCCTTTAAAATAAGCATGACGCTGGAAATCAAAGGCCCCAGGCACAAAAGGCGGCGATGCTGGGATCAAAGTGGCTTTGAGCGATATATGCTGTCCCAGTTGCGGGACAAAACCGCGCTGGCGAATACTGATGCGCAATGTGTAGGGCTTGGTATTCGCATTCACTTTTGCATCTGACAACACGACGCGCCATCCTGCACCCGCTCGTTCCACAGATTGCACGACACCGGATACTTGGGCGTTCCACATTTTTTCAGGCAATAGATTGGTATGTTTCTGATGCGTACGCGCTTGGGCCAAAACCAACCCTAACGACACGGCCACGCAAAAAACGGCAATCCAACGCCAGGTATAGGTATTACGCCACGCGAATGTTAATCCGGAAACCGCGATGCTGAAAATCAATGCCGCCCATAAAACCGGCGCGGCAGGTTCGAAAGATAAACTGAAATAGAAGGCGATGCCGATACTAAGGAAAACGGGTGCAAATAGGATCAGCGAATCCCCGGGTTGGGGGTCACGATTCATGTCGGGAATCAACAGGTCGGATTGCATAGCGGCCATTCGTCGCCTAGATTAGGGGTTCCCGTTCTTTGTTTCCAGTGACCCAATAAGTGATCTCATGTCTGTCATAACTCGCTTTGCCCCTTCTCCGACCGGCTATCTGCATATTGGTGGCGGCCGTACGGCATTGTTCAATTATTATTTTGCTAAACGCCACGGCGGCAAATATTTGCTCCGTATCGAAGACACGGACCGCGAACGCTCGACCCCCGAAGCGGTCGATGCGATTTTGAACGGCCTGAAATGGTTAGGCGTCATTCATGACGATGAACCCGTCTTCCAATTCGCGCGCGGCGCACGTCACGCCGAAGTAGCGATGGAATTAGTCAAAAAGGGTGCCGCTTATTATTGTTATATGACGGCGGCTGAAATCGAAGCCGAACGGGCCAAAGCGGAAAGCGAAGGCCATGTTTGGCATTACGACCGCCGCTGGCGCGATTCAACCGAAACGCCACCGCCTGGCGTTAAACCTGCCGTTCGGATCAAAGCACCGATCACACCCGGTTCGATGAAAGTCCAAGACGCCGTCAAAGGCGATGTCGAGTTGGATCATGAGCAGCTGGATGACTTTGTTATTTTACGCGCGGACGGAGTGCCGACGTATATGTTTGCGGTCGTCGTGGACGATCATGATATGGGCGTCACCCATGTTATCCGTGGCAATGAGCATTTCGTAAATGCTTTCCGTCAAAATATTATTCACTATGCAATGGATTGGACCCCGCCAATTTACGCGCATGTCCCGCTTATCCATGGCGAAGATGGCAAAAAACTGTCTAAACGGACGGGTGCTGCCAGCATCGAAGAGTACCGCGATATGGGTTACCTGCCCGAAGCGATGCGCAATTATCTGTTACGCCTTGGTTGGGGCCATGGCGATGACGA
>JANODM010000183.1:0-3329 GCA_031412695.1 Alphaproteobacteria bacterium | reverse complement strand
CTGACGCAAGGTATGCAGTTGATGAAAAGTCTTTTAGCGCGCGTTTCAGGCGTGTCATTACCGCAATATATTTTGGATATTCCCGGCGGCGTTCACAAGATTCCCATGAATTCGGATTATGTTACCAAGCATCCGACGATGGAAAATACCTATATCTTACAAGATCCTAGCGGCAAAACGCATCTGTACAGTGATCCTTTAGAGGCTTGATTTTTCAAGTTTAATTGGTTATAACCCGCGGCAATAACCGGCTTAAATGACTTTATCGGAGTATACGTATGTCTGCAGATATTATTTCTAAAATTCTTGGTTCAGTGAAAAAAGCGCATGACAATACGTTGTCGTTCGAAGAAATCTATGTGCAAGATGTTCCTGCAGGCAAAAACGAATTTTTGATGTTCTTGAAACCTGAAATTACGCTCAATACTCCGAATTTGAAAACCAAAGAAATGTTGGATCTGGTTTTGAAAAAAATCGAACAATTCGGTTTGAAAATTCACAACATAAAAGCACTTGGCGCACCTTATTTAGATCAAAATAACGTCATGGCACAGCATTATGGCGTCATCAACAAGATCGCAAACGATGCCAAAGGCACATTGTCTGAATCAGCCAAAGAAAAATTCAAAGAATTCTATGCAACGGATATTGAAAACGTAACCGTCATGGGCGGTTTTGAATTCATGAAAAAATGCCAAGAGTTTACCCCGTATACATTAGATGTGTTGTGGCAAGCAAAACAAAGCAAAAAACATGCTGGCGGCACGTATTTAGAAGATATCAAGCTTGACGATGAGATGATTTATTTGGTCAATGGGTTTCATCCGCGCCAGTTGCATCATTTCATTCAAAAGAGCCGTAGCATTATCGTATTCACGCTTTCGGGCGATGCTTCATGGCAATCAGTCCGGGATGATTTCATTGGCAACACATTCCCAGAAAAAGCAAACTCAGGCAGCGTGCGTCGCGAGTTCTTTGACCGCAAAGACGAGTTCGGTTTGCCTGATGTTAGCGTTGCGAATAACGGAATCCATTTATCCGCAGGGCCTATTGAAGGGTTAGTCGAGTTGATTCGTTACAATTCGAACTTATCTGACAAATCAAAAACCAAGACAGCTAAAGATTTTTCGTTCGGTAAAAAGCTGCATGAAAATTTCAACGCATCGGATGTGGATAAAATCTTGTCCAACGTCAATGTCGACGCAAACGGTAAAAAAGTATCCGTATTTGATCTGACAGAATTAATGGACTCTGATCAAGCAATTACCGCTTTGAAAGAACATTTCAAAAACTAATCCTTGATCCATTCATCTAGAACGATCAGCGTTTCGTCCAGAACGGGGCGGATAGTCACACGTGCGTGATGCACGGCTTGGTTCGTGTCGCCGTGACGGCCTTCCTGTTCGATTTGACCTGCGGCATTCATCAACGCATCCAGACCGAAATTACCCGCCATTCCCTTGAGGTTATGGGCGACTTCGACCAAGTGTTCGATTTCATTCATTCGTGCGGCATGTTCCATTTGTTGAACCAGCTCTTTTGATTTTTCAATCAGCTCGACAAAGATTTCTTGTAACGTTTCAGACGGCAAAGACCCTTTGAGTTCGGAAAGCATACCGAAATTCAAAAACTTTTTAGCATGCTGCATGTCGTTGGTTTCGATAACAGGCTGAGGAAGCGGCACATATGTTTCAACCGTTTTAATTTCTTCAACTGTTACCGCTTCAACTTCTTCAACGGTTTCGATAATTTGAACAGGTTCTTCAAAAATTTCTTCTTCAAAAACTTCTTGCTCAATCAGTTCTTCTTCAATCCGTTCCTGCTCGACATGTTCAGGTATAACCGGTTCAACTTCGATGACACGTGTCTCTTCGAATATAATTTCAGGAATTGCAACGGGTTCTAAAACGGGTTCGACAACCATCGTTTCCGGCACAGCCGGTGTACTCACATCCGACGGGCCCAAAGCGGTACGCAGTTTTTCTACATCGTCTTCGTTTAGCGTTTCCAGTTTCAACAGGATATCTTGAACGGTAATCTCTTGCGGCACAGGCTTGGCCATACCTTTGGCGCCAACGGTTTCAACAACGGCGCGCAAAGCGTGCTGAGTCACGGGTTTCGGCAAAAGACCTTGCATACCTGCTTCGCGGACTTCTTCGCGTTCACGATCGGTTACAAGCCCCGTCAGCGCATAAACGGGCAGGTGGGCTCGAACGGGATTGGCATGTTTACGCAATTTCTTGACGACGACACGGCCATCCATGCCCGGCATCAATAAATCGATAAAGATCAAGTCGAAATTATTTTTATCGATCAACTGCAACGCACGCTCGCCTGAATCGGTTGTGACAACTTGATGGTCGTCGATTTCCAACAACCCTGAAATGATTTTAAGATTTACGCTGTTGTCATCAACGACCAGAATATGCAATTTTTTAGTCGGGCGATAATCGGACGTAATTTGTTTCAACGTGTCGCTAAACGTGATGTGAACCACACTTAAAGGCAATGTAAACGAAAAGACACTGCCTTTGCCTTCCGTGCTGCTGACACCGATCTCGCCGCCCATCGCAGACACAAGCATGCGACAGATATTCAGACCCAATCCAGTTCCGCCGAAACGGCGGCTGATACTGGCGTCTGCCTGGACATAGGCTTGGAATAATTTTTTCAGATTCTCTTCGGATATGCCGATGCCTGTATCGATGATTTCAAACGCCAAGCGAACGCGGTCTTCTGCGCTGCCTTGCGAACGCGATACTTTGATCGTGATACCGCCTTTTTCCGTGAATTTCAGCGCGTTGCTGATCAAATTCAACAAAATCTGACGGATGCGGTTCGGATCTCCGGACAGAGAGTCGGGAACGTCATCTGCAATTTGGATGTCAATACTGAGGCCTTTGTCTTTGGCCCGTCCGCTCATCAACGTGCTGACGGATGTAACAAGGCTGCGCAGCGTAAATGGAATATTTTCCAGATCGATCGCGCCTTTTTCGATTTTGGAATAATCCAAAATATCATTCAGCAACGTTACCATCGTATCGCCTGAGTTTTTGACGACGTCGATAAATTCACGCTGCTTTTCGTTTAAAGGCGTCTGGTCAATCAATTGCATGATGCCCATGATACCGTTCATCGGGGTGCGGATTTCATGACTGATAATGGCTAGGAAGTCGGATTTCGCTTTATTCGCTGCATCGGCTTCTTTGCGGGCGACTTCAAATTCAGCCGACGAAGATCGCCCAGCGTGGTTTCGGTCGAGTAACTGTGGGCCTTGCCGGAATGTCCACCGTAAACGTAGACGTAATCGCCGACGACGGCGGCCCCGA
>JANODM010000182.1:0-4167 GCA_031412695.1 Alphaproteobacteria bacterium | reverse complement strand
CGAGCCAACAAGCAGCTGGGCGAGGCAGTCATCACCTCTGATCCGTCTTTCAATAAGATATTCCTCGGCGAGCCCGGCTACTGGTTCCGTTTCAAGTATAACGGCAAAGACTATCAGAAAGAGACGGACGACGACCGCGAGTTCTATGTCGGCGCGCGCATCGTGAACGACGCGGCCGAGTTTGCCGGCATCACTAGCTCCTCCACCGGCTATGCGGTCATCGACTCGTACGCGAAGAGGCACGTCTCACAAGAGATCAATGACGCGCTCGATGCCATGACCGAGGTCTATCACGTGAAGACGAATTCGTACTCGGAGATCTGGGTGTATCGGTTCTGATAGGAGCTCGCTAATTCGCAGAATTTCCAGCACAGAGATTCTCCCGAGAGCTTGCGAACAAGCTTCCTGCGAGCTTCAAAGATTCTCGGGAATAGTATGAGTCGCACTAACCCTAACCATGCTTAGGCGATTTCGTACTGATCTGGAGTCCAAGCGGGAGAGGATGAGATAATCAGAGTGAGTTGCCCCATCCATGCAATCTTCTCACCTTGAGCGATAGAAATAACATCACCTGAAGAAATAGCAAAGTCTGTACCGTTTGTAATTATTGTTCCTGATCCGCTTTCTACATACACCAGCTCTTTTACCTCTTTATTAACGGCATACCCTTTCATAGGATACCGTCCGTCGATCACCACCCGAGCGATATTTATTTCATCGTCATCCGTGATGTATTCGTATGCTACGCAAGTCTCTGCGTTCTTATATTCTTTTGACTCATTTTTTCGAACTATCTTCATGACAATAGTATAGCGCTAGCAGACGGGGACAATCTAACTAAATTTTTGGGATTTTAAGCGCTTTTCGCTAAGTCGTAAATCCTGTCAGCAGCTGTGCTAGCAGTTGGGAATCTTACCCCTTGCTCGAATAGCTTTAATGCTTCTGGTCCAAGATAGTAGGCTCTTATTTTTGTAAAGTCTCGCTTGAGTATCTTTGCAAATGCCGTAAATAACTCGAATGAAATACTATTGCACTGTGCAGTACCAGCCATCCCTGGCATAAGACCGTGCTCGGTGCCCGTCGTATATGTTCCTCCAGGGCTGATGGTGAATGAGTGAGGATTCGCCAATTGGTCTACTGCATACCTACTGCCTCCAGAGTTCTGAGGAATTTCACGAGTTACCAGAGACACCTCTTTAGGTAGTACTACATACGTTTTCTTAGCAGAGGTATCATGACCACTATCTATAACGGATAGATTTTTTACCTTCGATAGAGAATCTAGCATTTCACATTGAGCACTTTCCCATACGCCGGTTAGAGCGTATTTGACCTGAATCAGTGATTCGAACTCTTCTACAGCTTTCAAGAAATCATTCGCTGTTGCAAAGAAATGGATCTGTTTGGAAGTGCTGCCTGAGTGAGACTTTGTAGTCACCATATCAAAAATATTAGCATGCAAGTTTTGCTGGCAGACTGGGACGATGGTAAAAGTTTTTAATCTCCTGTGAATCTGATGTAAACATGGTGCTCAATCCTGTTTAAAAGATTAATAGCTTGTTCTATGTCTTTAACCATCTCTACTGATAAGGAACCCTTCAAAGTATCCATATCACGTAGTACGTTAGGCACTTGGTAGAGATTGAAAACGGTTTCCCCGTATGGGTCAATTGTAGAAAGCCAAGGGTAGTCTGTTTTATAATTTTTTTGTCTCAAAAGAGCCGACATAATATCTGCAAAATTAACCTCCGATCTTTCGATCAATTCACCATCTTCTGTTTCAAGTTGTAGAGCGATATGTTGCATACAAATAGCTTATCAAATTTTTTTGCTGGCAGACTGGGACGATGTTAGAACCGTGCTGGCATGTTGACAATAGTGATATATAATGTATATTTAAATAGAATGCCCTTTTAAATCTCAGTCTCACCTGAAAGGAGAGAGACATTGTCCAAACGACTCGTCGGCGACGCGCTCTTCTTGGTTCAGCTGGGATTCGCGCTCACCTTTGGCATCAGTCAATTCGTGCTGTTGCTCTCCTCAACTACTGGGGTGAGCATGAGCTGGTTCGGTGCCTGGCAGATCTTCCTGCTTCTCAACCTATGGCTCGCATGGCGTGCTGACAAAATGCAGTCCAGTCGAGTCACTAAGCAAACACTCATCTCGTATCTCGTGTGGACTGTTGTGGTCGCGCTCGATATCAGCGCCATGCTCTTTCGGGAGTCATGGGTCTGGAACGAACGCGATACGTTCACGCTCCAACTCGCGACGGCAGGTGTTTTGGTCACGCTTATGTTCGGTCGGTTCGACATCTCGAACCCGCTCGTTAAAGGCTGGCTCGCCGTTTTCTTCAAGGCGGTTCCGCAGGTCATTTTGGCCTGGAACATCTGGCTTGTTGGCGGCGAAGGACTCGCGACTATGGCTATCATCGCCGGACATGCGACCATTCTCGCGAGACTCGGTCAGCTTACCTTCTCAATCCGAGAGGCGGGCTGGGACAAGAACCGAATCGGGAGCCTTATCAGCGAACTTCCGAACGAACTCAGCTGGGTACTGGTAACGGCCGTCTGGCTGATCCGATGAAAACTATGGGGCTGCTGCAGCGATGCAGCGGCCCTTTTTCTTTAACATTTAATATCGCTGGCAGACTGGGACGATGTTAGAACTTTTTTGCAACATGTGATAGTTTTTGTCTAGGATTTTAAGGAGATTGGAAGTGGCAAATGGCGAACTCTGCAGAATATGCGGCGAGCAGGAAACACCCCACCTGATACGCAGGTATTCAAGTGGAAATACCTGTGTTGAGTTCATTAGTGAAATTGACCATGATAAACGCTGCCCGGTCCTTGAGTGCAATGGTAACTGCGCTGAATCAATTGCTGCTAGCGCTTGGAACGCCAAATGTGCCGAAAGACGGATGAGCCACGCGTGGTTTATGCAAGGACCAAATCTTATAGTTATGGATATAGGGTCATAACTAGGGGAGACTCGAGACCGCAGGACATCCCTGCGGTCAATTTTTATAGCTGGCAGACTGGGACGATGTTAGAACTTTCCTAATTTCGAGCCTTAATTAGATCGAGTAATGTTAGGCCGAGATTTTCATCTAAAGGGATAGAGATTTAAGGTAGTTGAGGCACAATTGAGTATCCTTGTGAAGTATTTGCCCAGCGTGTAATGCGCAATACTCTCCCCTCTCTAGTCAATCCAAAATTACGGATGCTTAAATATAAATCTTTCTCTGAGCTAATTTTGAAAATATCTTTTAATTCTTTAAAGAAAGACTTCCAGTTTTCACCAGACTTTTCCGAAGACATCTGAGTATCCTCAACAAATTCGTCTAAAGATTGGAATAACGCCTTCTCTAACTCACTAGGTCTGCTATCCCGATAAAGAACTGAGACAACTCTACGAGATACAAAGGGAATATTGCTCCTTTCAGCGACGAAGCAAATAGTCTCTTGATTGAAGTAGACAGTGCAGTTCTGTTTTTCCATAGTATTTAGAGCATAACATCTATCAATTAGCGTGGTAATTCTAAAGTAGTTTTCCGTGCTGTAATATCAGCTATATTTTAGAACATTGCTTGCAGACTGGGACGAAGTTAGAACTTTTTTAGCTATATCTTGACATTATAGATATTCTGATGTAAACAAGTCTTAGATATATGGGAGTTCAATAAGTGAAAAAAACCAAACGCATTGCCAGAGAAGATTACATTTTGAGTATATTGTCTGAGAATCCAAACGGTACGTTGATCGACACTTTGTTCAAGCGTTTAAAACTTGCACGATTGAACAGCGTGTATGAGAAGCTTAACGCTTTTCAAAAACAAGGCTTGGTCGAAAAAGTTCAGCAAAATCACTTACGTGTGGATGGCAGACCTCCAAATTACTTCCGTCTGACCGAAAAGGGTCGTGAAGTCGTCACAGAAAGATCGCTCGGTTGGATGTCCAAATATAAGACTTATATTGAGCTTGCCCAATCGATAAAATAGAATCTCACTAATTGCCTTTTCATGAAAATGTTGAGGCTTTTTCTTTGCTGACAGACTGGGACGATGTTAGAACTTTTATAAAAAACAGCCGCGCTGCTAAAGGCGGCTGGCTGAGTCTTGTTAGAAATTAAGATCCCGCTCCCAAGAGCTTGAATCGTCAGGATGATCGC
>JANODM010000181.1:0-2985 GCA_031412695.1 Alphaproteobacteria bacterium | reverse complement strand
GTTTCTACTGATTGCCGGCGGTACCGCCTTTCTGGCGTTTTCCAGCGTACCCGCCCCGACAAAAGCCGTTGAAAAACCCATTTCGACGGAGCGGTTTTTCAAACAATGAAGACCCACTTAGTCCCGTCCAAATCTTTTCTTTTATCCTCCGCGATAGCCTTTTCCGTCCTCTCAATTTCACCCGTACATGCCAAAGCGTCTGAAAGTTTCAAAGGCGCGGTGTATGAAGTCAGCAACGGGTCTTACATTGATTTCCGGGGAATCAGCACGCTTGGCGAACTGGATCGCATCGTCGCCGAAGATCGTTGGGACGGAATCAATGCAGCCGATGTGCTGCGCGAGTTTTCCAAATTCAACGGCGTAAACGGATCGCCCGCTTTGCGCGAGATTTGGCGCAACGTTTTATTAGGTGACTTCTCAGGTCTGCGCATGAATGGCAGCAACGAACAAGCCCGTTTGATGGCCGAACGTCTGCGCATTTTAAACCGTCTTGGATTTTTCGATGAAGCCGTACGCTTGTATCAACAAGCCGCCGGTAAAAAAGCCATTCCTGAAACCATGGCCCGCCAAGGAGTTGAATCCCTAGCCCTCAGTGGATCGGCCGACGGCACATGCCTCGAAGTCTTGATGGCATCGAAATATCTTGCAGGATCGGAATGGACTCAGAATGCTGCGTTATGCGCCGCCTATTTCAACGATGATCAGCGCGCCAATGCCTTGTATGAACAAGTCGGCAAAGAAGCAGGCAGTGGTTTCCGTGCCGTCTTCAAAGCGATTCAAAACCGATCAGGCGGCAGCGTTCAACCGAATATTCCTGCCCTATGGCGCACATTATTATTGGCGTCAGGTGCAAATCTATCGCCGCAAACACTTGGTAGTTCCGATGCGATGACATTGGCCGCTATTTCGGCAAATCCAAAAGTTCCTCTTGGCACGCGCCTTGCCGCCGCTTCGCGTGCTGCGGATTACGGTACCGTCGGTACGGATCGCTTGCGTAAACTATACGAAGCAAAAAGCGATTCCGCACAACCGGGATCATCGCAATCGGATTTATATTCCCAAGCCCGTTTTGTATTCGAAGGCCAGGAACGTGCGGCCATCGTGCGCAAAGCCATGCGTCAATTAAACCCTGTGACCAATGTCAAAGGCCACACATTTACATGGATCGTAGACAAACTGACGTTGCAAGTTGATCGCCTGGGGTGGTTTGCGCCGTACGGATACTCGTTAATGATGGCGACGAACCGCCTTGAATCGGCCCAAATGTATTACGAATCAGGAAAGCTGGATCAATCACCTTTTTCCATTATTCATGCCATCCAATCAGGAAAACCCTGGTCAAAAGCTCAACAAGAAGCTTGGAAAGCCGCAATGATCAGTGACGGCAAAGCAAAAAGCGTCGATAAAACCTTTTTATTGGTCAAATCATTCGATCAAGAAGGCAAGTTAGCATTGAACAAATACAGCGTCGTGAGAACGGATGAAACAAAACCCCTCTCACTCTTGCAAGATTCTTTGCGAAAAGGTGGTCGAGGATTAACTTTAATTACCGCCGTTAACTACCTGGCGAAAGCCAAACAACTAAGTGCTGTTCAAGCGTCCGAAGCAGCTGAAATCATTCGTGTTCTTACGAAAGAAGGCTTATTCGGAGAACGCAAGAAAATAGCTCTTGAAATCCTTCTTCAAACCGTGTTATGACATGACAGATGAAGGATATGGAAATAAAATTAAATAACCTAAACAACAATAGATATACTAAGACAACGACACCAACCCACTAAGGAGTAAGCCCATGGCCCGCCCAGGTCGCCCACGTCTGCCGCAACGTCCGCAGCACCCTACCGTCGAAGGATTCCTCACGATGCTCGCCAGCGAGCGTAATGCGGCCCAGAATACGGTGTTTGCTTATCAACGCGATCTCGCCGATATTTCGAAATATCTTGAAGAACGCAACTCCACAATCGACAAAGCTCGTACGGATGATTTGCGTCAGTATCTCAGCTATCTCAGCACGATGCCTGATAAAGGCTTGCGCGGCGCAAATATCGCCGTTCGTACCATTGCACGTCGCCTCAGCGCGATGCGTCAATACTTTCAATATCTGATCGGCGAAAACGTCCGCAAAGACGACCCGACCAGCACGATCGAAAGCCCGAAACAAGTACGCACCTTGCCGAAAGTTCTTTCCGAAGACCAAGTCACATTGTTGATCACGACCGCTTCCAAGAAAAAAGGTCCGGACGGCAAACGTCTGATCTCGTTGCTCGAAGTATTGTACGCAACAGGCTTGCGCGTCTCTGAACTCGTCGGCTTGCCGCTCAGCGCTATCAGCGCCGATCGTCGCAGCATCATCATCAAAGGCAAGAACGGCAAAGAACGCGCCATGCCTTTGTCTGAACCTGCACGCCGCGCCTTGAACGCGTATATGGATGTTCGCCATGTTTTCATTCTGCCAGGCCGTGAAGCCTTGCAGAAAAAGTGGTTGTTCCCGTCACGTACGTCTGAAAAAGGTCACCTGACCCGTCAGCGTTTTGCACAAATCCTCAAAGATTTGGGCGATGATGCGGGCATGGTTGAAGGCGCCGTATCGCCACACGTTTTGCGTCACGCATTCGCAACCCACATGTTATCACGCGGCGCTGATTTGCGCTCCGTACAAAAAATGTTGGGTCACGCGGACATCGCAACGACACAAATCTACACCCACCTTCTCAGCGACAAACTCAAAGAGATGGTCAAAGAACACCATCCCTTGGCCAAAAAAGACAAAGCGACCGCAACGGCCGCTGCGAACAACACAACCAAGAACAAAATTCGCGCTTAATACGATTGCGCGTCAAAGATCGTCCTTCTGGGTTGGACGGAATTGAGAGAGGGTTGGGACCATCGGTCACTCCCTCTCTTGTTTTTTTGTGAGTCTATTCTGTTGTTTTGATTACCCAATTATTTGACAAAAGACATATTTTATGTTAATCATAACCATCT
>JANODM010000180.1:0-4380 GCA_031412695.1 Alphaproteobacteria bacterium | reverse complement strand
TTTCATTCGTGACGACCGGTTTTTCAGGTTCGTCCAAATCATCTTTGACGCGCGCGGCGGCAGCCATCTCAAGGCTTGTGCCTTCGGATCCGCCATAGGTCGCATCCAAATCGATGACATCGCGCAACAGCATAAGGCCTTCTTGTAATGCATCATGCCAGCCGATGATGGCTTGGATAGCCATTGGGCTTTCGCAGATACCGCTGATCATGATCTGGCGGCCTGCCTCGATGCGTTTAGCAATCGCGATCTCGCCTTCGCGGGACAGCAATTCAACCGTACCCATTTCGCGCAAATACATGCGGACCGGGTCATCGGTACGTCCGGCATTGGAATCTTCGACGTTACCGCCCGAGATGCCAAACGTCTTGCGACCGTGACGGTCGACGGCATTGCCTTCTTCGCCGTCTTCATCCGATGCTTTGGCAGCATCGCCACCTTCTTCGTCTTCTTCGTCGCTGTCGATGACATTAATGCCTAGATCAGACAGCATCGTCATCACGTCTTCGATTTGCTCGGACGAGTATTGGTCTTCGGGCAAAGTCTTGTTCAATTCGTCATAAGTCACATAGCCGCGCGATTTCGCGCGGTCGATCATGCGCTTGACGATTTTGCTCATTTTGTCAGAGCCGCCTTCGTCGCCGTCATCGGGGGTTTGGTCAGTCAGATCGTTTTTCGGAACCATGATGTGAAGTTTTTCTCTTTAAAGGGTTTCATCCAAAAGATTTTGCTCTTGTTGGCTAAGAGCAAAAAGACGTTCGGCCATTTCATCGGAATAATCGGATCGCACGGCTTGTAGCAATTTCGTTTTATCGTGGGTAACAGTTTTAAGCTGCATCCGCGTCCACACATCCTTCCAACCTTCGCTGACCTGATCAGGGGGGGTGTCTGGGCGCGCGAACCCAAAGAGCTGATAGATCGAGTCGTTTAATAGGTTTGAGACTGTAGGGTCAAGTCCGCGATTTGACAAGAATTCTCTGACAATTTCAGTTGTTAAGACCTCGTCACTGTGGCTTTGGTGCACCAAGGTGACCAAGGCTTGGCGGATTGCTTCTAAGTCAGGCTCGGGAGCGGATGCCATACCAAAGACTTCCATATCCTCGCCAAGCAAAAACGGATGATTGATCGCGGCTGCTAGAATAACTTGCCAACCGCGTGTTTCCAAGGTGTTAGACATTTTTCTTAATTTGATAGCTGAGGGCAATGTGGCCTTGGATCCAAAACGTTGGGGGGTCGCGGGACGTCCTAATTGATACATGCGTTCGCGCAAAGCCTGCCGATAATTCTGTTGCAAAGTAGAATCGTTGACGCGGGCGATTTGGGCTTCAAGGCGCGATTGCATGGCGGCTTTGCCTTCCGGTGTGTTGGGCGTCTGCAGGATCTCGCGTTGCCACAGGGCGTCAAACGCCCCCAAGGAATGCGCGATCAGGTTCTTAATGGCAGATAGGCCGTTTTTTCGGATAAGCGAGTCCGGGTCTTCTCCGTCCGGCATAAACACAAGCCGTAAACCCTTTTGCGCGGTCAAATGCGGCATCAATTTTTCTAAAGCCCGATAGGCGGCTTTTTGTCCCGCCATATCGCCGTCAAAAGACAGAATTGGCGGGGCTTCGGGTGGTGAGACTTTCCAAGCCAACATCATATGCTCTTCGGTCAACGCCGTACCAAGCGGTGCCACGGCCGTGCCCATGCCAGCTTGGACCAAGGTAATGACATCCATCTGGCCTTCGACCAGCAATAATGGATTGGCGGGATTAATAAGCGCGCGTGCACGTGCCAGGCCGTACAGAACACCGCCTTTGTGAAACAACGCATGCTCACCCGAATTGATATATTTAGGAGGCTTCTCCGTTAAATTTTGTCCCGCAAACGCCGCATCCAAATGACGGCCCGAGAAGGCGATCACGCGGCCTTTGGTGTCCGTGACCGGAAACATGATGCGTCCGCGGAAAAAACTATAGGGTTTGTCGGCTTTGTCTTCGCGAGACGATTGTTTCAAAATCCCCAATTCTATCAGGTCTTTTACCTTAAGGCCTTCGGCAACCAAGGCATCGCGCAAGGCATCCCAACTATTCGGCGCATAGCCCAAGCGAAATTGTGCGATGGTATCGGCGCTGAGGCCGCGTTCTACGAGGTAACGCAGGGCGAAACCATTCTGCGGATGATGTAATTGGACTTGGAACCATTTCGTGACGCGTTCCATGATGTTCATCAAACGTTGCAATTCGTCGTATTTTTCCGCTGATTTAGGGTCGGATTTCGGAATCTGTAATCCGGCTTCCGAGGCCAAAGAATCGACCGCCTCCATAAAGCCTAAATTGTCGTGGCGCATGCGGAAGCCAACGACGTCGCCATGCGCTCCGCATCCGAAACAATGAAAGAACCCTTTTAAATCATTGACATAGAATGAGGGCGTTTTTTCGTTATGAAACGGACAACAGGCTTTAAACTCGCGCCCGTTACGGGTAAGTTTGACTCGTTTCCCGATAACGTCCGATAACGTCAAACGGTTACGCAGTTCTTCTAAAAAACCTTTATCCAGCACCAGTCAAACCCACAAGAATAATTACGACACGTCCTTTTTGCCTTTTAATCACTTAGAAGTAAATGACCTTCAAAGTACGCGCAGGTCACTTATCAGGAGCCCCCTCATGCGGTTTTTACCTTCGCTTTTCTCCATCGCCTTATTTACCTCGGCTTTTTTATCTTTTTCCATCCAGCCTATTTTAGGCAAGATGCTGTTGCCAATGGTTGGAGGCGCTCCGGCATCCTGGATCGTAGCGATGGCTTTTTTCCAATTGGCTTTGTTGGCCGGATATGGATTTTCGTATTTTTTAGGACGCTATAGTCCTTGGGTGCACGCGGTCGGTTTAGTTGCTTTGTACGCGGTCGGTGCTTATTTCGTTCCTCCCATATTACCAACTCTTACAGGTGGCGCACAAAGTTTTGACCTTAGCATTGAAGTCATCAAAGCGTTGTTCAGTGCGGTGTTCGTACCATTCTTGGCATTGACGGCGACGACAGCAGCGTTGCAGCGCGTTTTTGCCGCGACTAACGATCCGACGGCAAAAGACCCTTATTATTTATTCATCGCAAGCAACGCCGGCAGTTTCGCAGGCTTGTTCATTTATCCGTTCATTCTGGAACCGTTTACCGGCATCCAGTGGCAATCGCATATTTGGAAAGGCGTCTACGGATTGGCTGTCGTGCTGATCTTGGGCTGCTGTGTGGCTGCTTGGAAAAATAAAGGCAAAAACATTGCAGTGAAAAAACAGAAAACATCAGGCAAACCGATTCAGCCAAAACAAGTGATGATGTGGATTTTGCTGTCCTTTATCCCATGCAGCTTGTCGATGGGTGTGACGTCATTGATTACGACGGATATCGGCGGATTACCGTTATTTTGGGTCATTCCGTTGGGATTATATTTGGTGACGTTTATCTTCGCTTTTTCTCCGAAAGAGTTTTTGCAGCGAAAAAATGCGGATTTTTATCATGCAACTGCTGGAACGTTTTTGGTCATGTTCCTAGGCTTGCAGATCGGTTATCAGCCCGCAGGTGATTTTGCCGTTTTTGCAACACTAGCCACCTTGCTGTTAGGGATCTTTTTCTTTGCAGCATGGGCGTGTCATCAAAAATTAGCTGACAGCCGTCCTGATCCCGAGCATCTGACGTTCTTTTATTTCATCATTGCTTTGGGTGGTGCGTTGGGCGGCATCATGCATGCGTTCATCATTCCGTTCGTCTTGCCGGGTTTGATCGAATTCCCGCTGATGGTGTTGTTTTCATTATTCGTTGTCAGAAAAGAATTGTTCAACGCGAAGAAGAACGCGTTATCGGATAACATGAAATGGTTGATGGTTGCTGCAATCATCACCTTGATGATCAGTCATTATTTAAAAGCGCAGGATGCTCCCCAGGTTCTATACAAAGCATTCTTATTCGTCTTCCTTTTCGTAACGCTTTTAGCAACCATTCGTCCTCGCTATTTGGCATTCATGGGTATTCTGGCACTTGTTTTAAGTGTCAAAGGTCACTACCCAGGCGACGTTCAAGAGCGTGGCCGTAACTTTTTTGGCGCACATGCCGTGTACGACAAAGAAGTAGAAAAACAAGTGGTGCGGATTTTTGCGCATGGCAATACCATTCATGGAATGGAAAAATTAAATGATAACAGCAAGAAAGAACTGGATTATAGCTATTATCTGCATGACGGTCCGATTCAAGACGTGCTGAAAATTTCGTCTGCCAAAACCATCGGCGTCTTAGGCTTGGGTGCGGGTCAGCTAGCTTGTTATAAAAAAGGACTGACAGTTGATTTTTATGAAATCGACAAAGTCGTCGAAGATGTTGCGCGGGAATATTTCACGTATTTGAAACGTT
>JANODM010000179.1:0-3465 GCA_031412695.1 Alphaproteobacteria bacterium | reverse complement strand
CGGCAATAGCGGTAATCAAAGCAATACTAAGCAAAGCAACAAAAACGGTAAATAAACGGCGCATATCGTTATTATAGAGTAGGGACGCCCGAAGTCGAGAGCGGTTTATACTGTTAAAGTTTTGAAAAAGGGGTCAACGCCTGTTTGATTTTCTTATTTGTAATCTTACCGTCAGCATAAGTAGTCAAAATACGGTCGATCATATGTTGGTCGAACTGTCGGCTAACATGGTTAAACAAATTGACGCGTTTATTCAGTTCTTCTTTCAATTCGGGAGAAACTACATCGGCTTTCTTCGTTATTTGCCGAGCGGTAAGGGTTCGCATGACATCTAAGGCTAAACTAAGTTCAGGTTTTTTACCGTGGAAGACGATACCGTATTCATTGTAATTGCCGTGCTTTGCATAGTATTCATCAAGATCATCCAATATTTGCGCAGAGTGATCTTCAATACCAATAAATTCCTCAACGTCTTCACCATCAAGTGTTCTAATCTCGATATCAGTTAAAAATTCCAGTATTTCGTTTTTCTCTTTGACAACAGCATCGCGGCCTAGATATTTTTCACCGATATCATAAGCACGGATAAATTCATTATTGTGCGTCCCACAACGTGAACTGGAAATCGCAATGCTTAATTCCTGGAACTGAAGCAAGAGACGTTCGGTTTCTTGCTGTTCTTTATGGGCTTTCTGTAAACGCATATACGCTGCTCCGATAGCAAAACTAGAGCTAATCTAAGCATTGCAAATTAAATATGTCAAGTTTTTAAGGGCGAATATTAAGGTTTATACTGCTTAAAAGTTTTAAACAGCCTTGAAAATCACGCTTGCATTCGTGCCGCCAAAGCCGAACGAATTAGACAAAGCCACTTTAACTTTTTTCTCTTTGGCCTTGTGCGGGACCAAATCGATGCCCGTGCACGATTCAGACGGATTGTCCAAATTCAATGTCGGCGGAACAATGCCGTCCGTAATGGCTTTGATCGAATAAATCGCTTCGACTGCGCCTGCGGCACCCAATAAATGCCCAATGGCCGATTTCGTCGAGGACATCATGATTTTTGATGCGTGATCGCCCAGCATACGTTTTACCGCACCGAATTCGATTTCATCACCGACAGGCGTCGAGGTGCCATGTGCATTGATATAATCGATATCGCTGGGTGCGATTTTCGCATGCTTCATCGCCATTTCCATCGCGCGATACCCGCCATTACCGTCTGCTGGTGGCGACGTCATATGATACGCATCGCCGCTCAGGCCGTAACCGGTAACCTCGGCGTAAATTTTCGCGCCACGTTTTTTCGCGTGCTCGTATTCTTCTAAAACCAAAACGCCTGCGCCTTCGCCCATGACGAAACCATCGCGGTCTTTGTCATACGGGCGTGATGCGCGTTCAGGCGTATCCGTGAAACTTGTCGACAAAGCGCGCAGGGCGGCAAACCCGGCCATACCCAAACGGTTGATGGCGGCTTCTGCACCGCCTGCAATCATCACGTCGGCATCACCAAAGATAATCAGGCGTGCCGCATCACCAATGGCATGCGTGCCTGTGGCACAGGCAGTAACAACGGAATGGTTAGGTCCTTTGAAACCGTATTTCATCGATACTTGGCCCGAAGCCAAATTGATCAGCGTAGAAGGGATGAAAAACGGCGAAACGCGACGCGCGCCTTGATCAGCCAAAATTTTCGACGTGTCGTAAATCATCGACAAGCCACCGATGCCGGAACCGATCATCACGCCTGTCGCACAGGCCTGTTCGTCGTTTTCAGGTTTCCATCCGCTGTCTTGAACGGCTTCTTGGGCGGCAACCATCGCATATTGGATAAAGCGATCCATTTTGCGCTGTTCTTTGCCGTCCATATACGCGTCGATGTTGTATGTACCATTGGAACCATCGCCATGCGGAACTTCGCCGCCGACTTTGGCGGGAATATCCGTCAGATCGCAACGCGTGATAAGGCTGAGGCCTGATTTCCCGGCAATGATTTCTTGCCAATTATGATCAACCCCAACACCTAACGGCGATACGATTCCAAGGCCGGTGACGACGACACGACGCATTTTAATTTATGATTTCCGCGAGGAGATTATTTGACGCGTTGTTCGATGTAGGTAACTGCATCGTTGACGGTCATGATTTTTTCAGCGGCGTCATCTGGAATTTCGATACCGAATTCCGATTCAAATTCCATGACCAGCTCGACCGTGTCCAGGCTGTCTGCGCCCAAATCGTCGATGAAGCTTGCTTCCAACGTGACTTTGGCTTCGTCAACGCTCAATTTGTCGACAACAATTTTCTTTACGCGTTCAGCAACATTGCTCATAGGGGGTCCCCAGGTTGATTAGTTAGGTTAGTGGATGTCTCTGGAATCCCAAAGACGCAAAAGACGTCAGATACCGCAAAACGATACCATGTGGGTGACGTTGTGCCAAGGGCAAGGGGTATTGTCAAGTAATTCATTAAAATCCCCGAAAATATGTTTTGAATCATGCGTATAGAGGGTATCGGATCAACATCGTTCCCTATCCCTGAGGGAGAGGGCCAGGGTGAGGGGTTAAAGCCTATTAGAATTTTGAAATTTTCAACGTGTTTGAAATAACCGCGCAAATGCCGTCGATATTTTGCAAGACATCATTATTCCAAAAACGCAAAATTTCAAATCCGCAGCTTTTCAAATAATCATCGCGTTCTTTATCGATCTCCGCATTGTGTTGGCCACCGTCAACTTCAACGATCAGGTTGCTTTTTACGCATACAAAATCGACGATATATTTATCAATTGGGTATTGCCGACGAAATTTAAAACCGAGTTGATTGTTACGAAGTTGTGCCCATAAAACTTTTTCGGCTTGCGTGTGATTGAGCCGAAGTTTGTGGGCGAGGTCAGGTGTATTTAAGAGGTAGGAATTTGCATTCATGTTTTTCTGCTCCGTTATAACCCCTCACCCCCAACCCTCTCCCTTTGGGAGAGGGAGCTAGAATGACGACTCTATCAACATCGTTCCCTCTCCTTGTGGGAGAGGGACAAGGTGAGGGGTTACAGTTTGATTATTCTGCTGATTCATTGACAAAACAGGGATGTATGATACCCTTGTAGAAATCCCTATTTCTTTTCGCGCGCGGCTTCTCTGGCCAGCAAATCCTGCAACAGAATTTGCATTTCCTGATATTGATCGAAAAGTTTTGCGCTGATGACGACGGCGATGACCTGACCGTTTTTGTCGATCGGGACGGGGCCGCTTTGGGATTGCAGCAATACTTGCCCGAATTTGTTTTTGGCTTCGGATGCGGTAAATGTCATGTTTTAAAAACCTTGGCTATTTTAGCTAAAATAGCCAATTTGGCCAAAATGACAAGCCTAAATTGTACTGGTATGTTTGTAATCCCGAGCGCAGTCGAGGGATCTTTCATTTAACAAAACCAGACCCCTCCGTTTCAGTCGGGGATACCAGACGC
>JANODM010000178.1:0-2283 GCA_031412695.1 Alphaproteobacteria bacterium | reverse complement strand
TGCTGACCGGTCCGAACATGGCTGGTAAATCCACCTTCCTGCGACAAAACGCGATCATCGCATTCATGGCACAGATCGGTGCTTATGTGCCTGCGGAGTCTGCGCATATCGGTGTTGTCGACCGCCTGTTTAGTCGCGTCGGCGCGGCGGATGATTTAGCACAAGGTAAATCCACCTTTATGGTCGAGATGGTCGAAACCGCCGCCATCGTGCATCAGGCCACCGAAAAATCATTGGTCATTTTGGATGAAATCGGACGGGGTACAGCAACCTTTGACGGCTTGTCCATCGCCTGGGCGACATTGGAACATCTGCATAACACAAATAAGTGCCGAGGCCTGTTTGCGACTCATTACCATGAATTGACGACATTGGAAGACACGCTTGCGGATATGACGTGCTACACGCTGAATGTGCGTGAATGGCAGGGCGATATCGTTTTCTTGCACGAAGTCGTCAAGGGCCAGGCTAATCATTCCTATGGCATTCATGTCGCGAAACTGGCGGGTATGCCGTCATCGTTATTGGGTCGCGCGCAAACCATCCTCAAAGAACTTGAGGCCCATGCCATCGGCGCCGACCTGCACGATAAAATCGCCACAAGCAGTTTTGCCGAGGCGCCTGCGCCGTATGACGCGCTGCGCGAAATGTTAAACGCAATTAAACCCGACGACCTGTCCCCTCGCGAAGCGTTGGAAAGGCTTTTTGAACTTAAAACCATGTTGAAGGACTACACATCATGACCGCTGCTGCCCTTACCCAAGCCATCGAAGCCGTATACATATCGATCCAAAATAACAATGAAAACCTGGATGCGAATATCGTGGCATTGAAATCCGCCCTATCCGCAGCTGGCCAAAAAGAAGCCGTATTCGACCCGAAACGTTTGGCGCAAGGCAATAGACAAGGGCGAAAATTGATGCAATCTTATTTTAAAAAGCGTGGCGTTACCGTCACTTTTTCAGCCGAACAAGAAAAATAATTTAAAAAATTTAAACCAAGGGGAAAACTAATGCGTATTCTTTTATCACTGATCTTTTTGATGTCTTTGTCCCTTAGCCTTGGCGCGTGCAACACGTTTCGCGGCATGGGTCGCGACCTGAGTGCTGCCGGGAACGCAATTTCGGGAAACTAAGCTAGATCTTGCTTTTAAAACGATTTGCCCGACTCTTTACCGCTTGGGTGTTGACCCAGTAAGACGCGAGCACGCTTGCGGTTCATATTGGCTTTGCAATACTCCTCGCCTTTAGCTTTGCTGCAATACGCATCCCGAAAATCGCGCCAGTCTTTTTGCTCTTTTTCCAGATCCATCAACAGGCTGGGTTTTTGCGCTTGGACGATTTTGACGGCCATATCATAAGATTCTTGCACTTGTCGTTCGGACGCAACTAATGGGTCTTCCATGGCCCATGTTGGTGCCGCGATTATCAGAACCAACAAATAACATGCAATGCGGAAAAACATCATCATGACAAAACCCTTTGCAAAATTGGCGACCCCAGCAGGATTCGAACCTGCGACCTATTGCTTAGAAGGCAATTGCTCTATCCAGCTGAGCTATGGAGTCGTACCGCCATCATTTACCCGCATCGGCAAAGTTGCGTCAACAGGAACTAAGTAACCTAGTGTCAATACTAGAAAATTTAATTAACTCCCTTGACCGATTCAAGCGAATATGGCCATATGACCCCTCTCTTAAAGCCGCTCTAGAGGAAATTCACGGATGTCGCCGACGTCTAATGCTTCGAAAAAACAGATCGTACCAAGCCCTGATAAAGGATTCGGCAGCGGTTATGGATTTCAGTACGAAAAAACCATCGGCAATTCATGGTCTCAAAACCACGCGTACGGCCACAAAAAACAATACAGCGATTTCAAGCCTGAATCAGAAGAATATCCGTCCGACGACTTGTCGCCGCGCCTGATCATTCCGGCCCCTGCCAATGATGAACACGATTTATCGGGGTACGAACGCTTGGCGTTTGCGACCGAAGTGTCGATCCGCTATCACAACCGTCGCAAACAACATTACGAAACGGCGTTCCGCATGATGATGCTGGGCGTGATCATCATGGCCGTCAGCGCATTCGTATTCGGCACGGAACAAAAAACATTGTTGGGCCTTGGGATTATCGCCGTGGCCGCCGCGACGTTGGTTTGGAACGTCACGCAAAAAGCGCGTGAGCATGATGTCCTGCGCAGCGAATATCAAACTTTGTCAGACCAAATCCGCCTGTGCCGTATGCCTGATGAAAAAGATTTATTGAACTGGCGCAGCCTGCG
>JANODM010000177.1:0-2770 GCA_031412695.1 Alphaproteobacteria bacterium | reverse complement strand
TGGATTCGCTCGACGATGCAAGACTATGTGTTGCGTAATTGGTCGATCGTTCGTACGGGTACGACGTCGGCGCATAAATCATTGTTTTTCAATTTCCGCCGTTTGCGCGCGAAAATCGAAGGCCAAGATGGTGAATTGTTGAACGACAATGCACGCCGCCGCATCGCCAAAGAGTTGGATGTCAAATACACTGATGTTGTGGATATGGAACAACGTATGGGCGGTGATCATTCACTGAACGGTTTTGTTTCCGAAGACGGTGACATGGAGTTTCAGGATTTTCTGGTTGATGATCGACCCAATCCCGAAGAAGTCGTGATGTTCATGAAAGACAAAGCAACGCGTAATGCGTGGTTGGCAAAAGCATTAGGTGAATTGAACGACCGCGAACAACGCATCGTCAAAATGCGTGCCTTGTCGGACGAAGTCGTCACATTAGAAGCATTAGGTCAAGAATTGGGCGTCAGTAAAGAGCGTGTTCGCCAACTCGAGGCGCGCGCCATGGAAAAACTGAAGACGTCGCTGATCGAACAGGTTAGCGAGAGGGAACATTTGTTCATCGGAACATAAGGGGGCTTCCCTCGAGCTATAACGGAACCGGCCTGATTTTATTCAGGCCGGTTTTTTATTATAGGTATTTTATTGAACTGTTTTGACGGTATCGCCAGGGCGCAAGACATCTGAGCTTGTAATCCCATTCAGCAGACAGAAACGTTCGATGGCGAAATCTTTGACCGGCATACGTGCGGCCAAGGATTGAATCGTGTCTCCTGATTTGACAGTGATAACACGCACGCGATCCGGTGCTGCACTTTGAGCATCTCCGGAACTAAGCTGTCTAAAGCTGTACGTCGCGCGACGATATGCAACAGCGTAGTTATTCATTTGCCCTTTCGGAGCAAGGAAAACCAAGCGGTAAAAACGATTATTCCCTGCCGATAAAGCGATAAGACGCGAATCTTTGAGGCCTTCGTTCGAGCTGACTTGCGCGGATGCAGTGGCTGCATCAAACCCGTTGATGTTGATGCGCTCTTGATCCGACAACACGGCATTCGCTGCCCACACGCCGGAAATATACGAACCCGGATCATTCGCGGTTCCCTGTCCTGTACTTTGGCCCATATCGAAAATCATCGCGCCGCCATTTTGATTCTGTGCGATGACTTTGGATGCGGTGTTTTTCATTACAAAGCCTTCCGGCGCATCAAAACGAATTTTAAGACCGGGATGTAAAAATGTTTGTCCGCGAACAAACCCTTGATCGGAACTTTGACCATATACGACACCATCGATCGCGTTCAAATATCCTGCGCGATTGATGATCGGCGAAGAGGATGTTTCAGCTTGTGCGGCCAAGTTGCGCGCGCGCACGATACGCTCGCCCGTTTGCGGGTGCGTACTGAAATAGCTGAACAATTCCGCGCCCGCTTTTTGTCCCTGCATACGCGATTCCAATTCGGCATATTGCTGCAACATCGTCAGGAACTTTGCATTCGCATACGGATCATATCCAGCTTTGGCCAAATAACGCACACTTAAAGCATCAGATTCAAATTCATGCTGGCGCGAATATCCTTTGAGGAATAAATCGGCACCGACACCGCCGACTTGGCTGGCGACATTGCTACCTGTGGCGATGCCGATGGCTTGCAAACCGATATTCGCCAGCATGCCTTGCGACATTTGTTGCGCCGAGTGACGGGCGTTGATATGGCCCATCTCGTGTGCCAAAACAGCGGCAACTTGGGATTCATCTTGCGCCAATGCCAACAAACCGCGGGTAACATACACATAGCCGCCAGGTGTTGCAAAAGCGTTCACGACTTCGCTGTTCAGTACCGTGAACGTCCATTTAACTTCTTTGCGTTCCGCAAACGGAACCAAACGCGCACCGATGCGGGCAACGAATTCGTTTAACTTGGCACTTTCACTCACGCCGCCGAATTGTTTTACCGATTGCGTATATTGCTGGGCCCCGATTTGGCTTTCTTGTTCAGGGGACACAATCGAAAAAATACGCTCCCCCGAGGTCGGATTGGTCGCGCATCCGACAAGTGTCAACACGGTTAGCAAAGCAGATGTTATTTTAAGAGTTGAACGCATTTTTCACTCACTTTAAGGCTTGAGACTCATGAACAGCCGCAGCATAATGCGATCACCATATTAACCCAAGCCTTTTTCTCGGAGACCTTATGACTTTTCAAACCCTGGCCGACCTCAATGCCCAAAACAAAACCGTGTTGTTGCGCGCTGATTTAAACGTTCCGTTCAAAGACGGTCAGGTAACCGATGCAACACGTTTGGAACGCATTATTCCAACTTTACGTGCCTTACAGAAAAAAGACGCAAAAATTGCGATTCTAGCGCATTTCGGTCGTCCGAAGGGCAAAACACCTGAAGACAGTTTACAACCTGTCGCTGAAAAATTAGGCGAACTTCTTGGTGAGAAAGTTGCATTTATTACCGATTGCATCGGCGATACCGCCAAACAAGGCATCGCCACGTTACAAAGTGGTCAAATCGCCGTGTTGGAAAATGTGCGTTATTACGCCGAAGAAGAGAAAAACGATCTTGGCTTTGCCAAACAATTGGCTGCTTTGGGCGACGCCTATGTGAACGACGCCTTCTCGGCTTCACATCGCGCGCATTCATCGATCGAAGCGCTGGCGCATTTATTACCCTCTTATGCCGGTTTGTTGATGGAAGACGAATTGAACGCATTGACCAAAGGTTTGGAAGCTCCACAACGTCCCGTTGCGGCCATCATCGG
>JANODM010000176.1:0-3243 GCA_031412695.1 Alphaproteobacteria bacterium | reverse complement strand
ATTGGGCGTATAAGACCGTTATGAACGACATTAAAGCCTGATTTTAACCGTTTATTACCGCCTATGGACGTATCTCTGATAGACGAGGTACCAAAGACAATGGTTGAGCCTACTCTTACTGTTGGAAAACCGCAAACGCCGCAAGACGCGCAGCGTCCGCGTGCCGACCTGTTTTCGGGTGGCAACAAAGTAACGGCAGGCCGTTTTGAAATTGATTTATCGCGGCCCTTGTCGGATTTCGAACACGACTATGCCGAAGCGTTCGAGTGTTCCAGTCAGGAAACGGGATTAAACGATCATGTCGCAATCGTTATTCGCGAACGCAGTCCTGTTCGCAAAGACGCGATTCATGTCTGCCTGAATAATGAAATTACCGGCCTGATCGTTTTGCGTGTGGCTATGACCGTAGATTGGCCGGGCGAGCAAAAACAACGCTATGTGATTATTTATCGTCGTCCGGGCGGTCGTGCAGTTTTATCCAAACATACGCCGCGCCGCGAACCGTTGACCGAAGAACTGTTGCGCCGTGGTATCATTCGTCCGATTTTCTTTGCTTTGCGTGATTTATCAGATCGCGGAATTTTTCACGGCAACGTACGACCGGATAATATCTTTTTGACGACTCATGAAAATGCCGAAGCGTTATTAGGCGAATGTATATCGTCGATACCGGGTATCGTTCAGCCGATTATTTATGAAACCATCGAACGCAGCATGGCCGACCCTGAGGGCAAGGGCACAGGGGTGATCGCGGATGATATTTATTCGTTCGGAGCATCCATCGCAATTATGTGTCGCGGCCATAATCCTCTTGAAGGTAAAAGCAAAGATGACATTATCGAGGATAAAATCAATCGTGGCAGCTATGGCGTGTTTACGGACGGCCTGCGTTTATCACCCGGGATTTCTGAATTCTTGCGGGCTACACTTAGTGATGATCCTAAACAGCGTTGGGGCATCGAACATCTAGCTTCATGGGTTGACGGTAACCGTACAACACCAAAGCCAAGCAATGTCGCGCACAAAGCACAACGAGCGATGGATTTTAACGGTGAAAAATACGTCCGTCCGCGCCTTCTTGCCAAAGATCTGTACAAGAATGTTCCCGAAGCCGTCCAACTAATCGAAAGCGGTCATCTTAGTAAATGGATAGAACGTGCGTTGGGCGATCAACCCGGTGCGGATATGGTTACTTCCGCCATCAGTCGCGCGGGTATCGGTGGACGAACCGCAGGATACGAAGATCGTTTGCTGTGCTTTGTCAGCATGGCCCTGGACCAGCGTGCGCCAATCCGTTTTAAAAACATGCGTTTTTTTCCTACCGGTTTGGGATATGTTTTGTGCCAAGCATTTGCAACAAATAACAAAGACAAATTGCAAAATATCGGCGAAGTTATTCGTGAACGTTATTCGTGGATTTGGTTAGGCTACAAAGAAAACACCGCGGAAGTCGGTGCCGATAAAATGCACGTGTTCGATCATGCCTCAAAAGTCATTTTGAGACGCGGGATCGATTTCGGACTGGAACGTTGCTTGTATGAATTATGCCAGGACACACCGTGTCTAAGCGATATCGTCAAAAACTTTTACGTCAATTCCTGTTCGAACTTGATCTCTGCGTTGGATAATATTCCCGCCGGCAATCGCTCGGAAAAGCCTATCGACCGCCATATCGCAGCTTTTATCAGCGTCCAAGATAATCGCGACAATGCAGGTTTGATGTTACTGGTTGACAGCCAGGACCGCATGCGCCGCAGCTTGGCGTTGATCACGATGTTCCAAGGTCTGCAAAAACGTTTTGAAAATCCCAAACTTTTGAACTTGACGGAATGGCTTTCGAAAGATGCCGAAATCGTCAGCGAGCGTTTTCGCAGCATTCCGTTGCGTCAGGACATTTTAAAAGCGTTACCGAAAGAACTAAAAACCGGTAACCTTACGCGCGTGTTGAACTTGATCGACAATCCATTGCAAGTTCGTAAAGATGAAAACGACTTTTTGGTTTCTATGCGTCACTACCAAGCTTTGGGGTTTGAACGTGACTATATTCGCAAAGACTTGGCTGAGAATGCGAATTTCGGTTTAGTATCCGGCAGACAAATTGCCATGTTCATGTCCATCATATCGGCCATTATCATGGTTGCTATAACGATTGCAAAACATTACCTCGAGCGGGGACACTAGAGACATGGCAGCTAAGAAACCCGCCCCAGCCAAAAAATCAGGAAAGAATTTCGCTTTTATATTCTCAAGTATGTTTATGGCGATATTGGCCGTTATGATGCTGCCTATGACGTTGATTATTTTGATCGGTATGATCCCGTCTTTTGTCGCTTATTTCGTCGATACGACGCGCCAGCGCACGCTTGGTCCGACTGTCATGTATATGAATTTTGCCGGGGTCTTGCCCGTGCTGCTGAAATTGTGGAAACTCAGCCCGAACATGAACAACGCTACCGAGTTACTCACGGACCCGTTCATGCTGTTCTTGATGCTTGCGCCTGCAGGCTTCGGCTGGATTTTGTTTATCATCATTCCACCGATGGTTAGCGGCGTTTTACGCCGTCGTGCAGAGATTCGTATGCAGACGTTGGAAAATGATCAGAAAAAACTGATTGAGCAATGGGGCAACGAGATCATGGGCACGCAAGCCAAAGTAACTAAAAAAGAAGAGCCGATCGCACTGCCTGCCCCAAGCGAAAACCCGTTAAACGCTTAGCTTGTTCAATAAATCTTGCAAATAATCGGGCGTTTCAACTTCGAAATGCATTTCTTCTTGCGTGATCGGATGTACAAATGATAGAGCGCGAGCATGAAGCGCTTGGCCCGGTAACGCTTTGATCGTTTCTTCCAATTCTTTTTCGAACTTTTTAATGCGGCGCGCTTGACGTCCGATATACACCGGTTCACCCAGTAACGGACAGCCGATATGCGCCATGTGTACGCGGATCTGATGCGTGCGACCTGTTTCCAATCGGCATTCGACTAGCGACACGTCTAAATGATATTGTTTTAACACCGCATAGTGAGTAATTGATTCCTTGCCGCCTGTTTGCAATACGGCCATACGCTGGCGACTTTTGGGATCACGCCCGATTTGTGTAGTAATCGTGCCTGTGCGCGGCTGGGGGATGTTCCAGACGATTGCGTGATACACACGTTTGATATCGTGTTTTTTCAACATTTCGCCCAGCTTGGCATGTACGTTGTTTGTCTTGGCGACGACCATCAAACCGCTGGTATCTT
>JANODM010000175.1:0-3026 GCA_031412695.1 Alphaproteobacteria bacterium | reverse complement strand
ACTTCAACGCACAGCGCAAACCGCGCTTTGGTTTGACACCATGACACCAAAAATGAGCATCAATATCCTCACCCTTTTCCCTGAGATGTTTCCAGGCGCGTTGGGCCACAGCATTTTGGGCGATGCGTTGGAAAAAGGCTTGTGGTCGTTGAATGCCGTCAATATCCGCGACTTTGCACCCGACAAGCATAAAACCGTCGACGATACCCCTTTTGGCGGTGGCGCCGGCATGGTGATAAAGCCTGATATTTTGGAAGAAGCCATTACGTCGATTCCGAAACGCGGCCGGATGATTTACCTCAGCCCGCGTGGCAAAGTCCTAAACCAAAGCTTGGCGCATGAATTGGCCGCCGAATCCGATCTGACCCTGATTTGCGGACGGTATGAAGGCGTGGATGTCCGCGTCCTGGCCGCCTATGACGTCGAGGAAGTCAGTATCGGCGACTACGTCCTTGCAGGTGGCGAAGTGGCCGCCATGGTGCTTTTAGAGGCTGTTTTAAGACTTTTGCCAGGGGTTGTCGGCAACGCAGAAACTCTTTCTGAAGAAAGTTTTAGCCATTCTTTGCTAGAATATTCGCACTATACACGCCCGGCTAAATGGTTTGACAAAACAGGGTGTTTATGGGATACTCCGCCCGTCTTGTTATCCGGCCACCACGCAGCGATTCACGCGTGGCGCCAGGAAAACGCCGAAGCTTTGACCAAGGCCCGCCGCCCTGACTTGTGGCAAGTCTTTGAAAAATCTAAGGAAAAATAACAACACGACCATGAAATTTAACGCGGCCATACCCCCGCTTAAGGGGTTGCGAGTCGCCCACTAAAGAGAAAAGGACCCCGGCCATGAGCAAGCTGATCGACAAAATCAATTCACAACAGATTGCTAAACTGACGGATGGCAAAACCATGCCGACATTCGGCCAAGGCGATACCCTCAAAGTACATGTCAAAGTGTCTGAAGGTAACCGCGAACGCGTTCAGGTTTACGAAGGCGTGTGCATCGCCCGTCAAGGAACCGGTATCAACTCGTCCTTTACGGTACGCAAAATTTCCTACGGCGAAGGCGTCGAGCGCGTTTTCCCATTATTCTCGAACCGCATCGATCAAATCGAAGTCGTTCGCCGCGGTCATGTCCGTCGCGCGAAACTGTACTATCTGCGCGATCGTCAAGGTAAAGCGGCTCGTATTTTCGAACGCACGACAGGACGCGGTATGATCGACGGACGCGAAGCCCCAACCGAAGCTCCGACAAAAAACGAGTCAAAAGCGATTGCCGCTGAGTAATCTTGCAGCACTTACAAAATTCAAAAAGGCGTCTCTCGGGACGCCTTTTTTATTGGTCGCATGATTATCTCACTTGAGAAATAAAGTGTTTAAAGGCACGATAGGTGCATTATTTTTCAAAAGGTACAAACACATGGACATCAATAAAATCGCCATTGGTCAAGACGCCCCCAAAGACGTCAACGTTATCATCGAAATTTCTATGGGCGGTCACCCGATCAAACATGAAGTCGACAAAGAGTCGAACGCGTTGTTCGTCGACCGCATCACGACATCGTCGATGCGCCTGCCGACCAGCTATGGCTTTATCCCACATACCTTGTCAGGTGACGGTGATCCGGTTGATGTGTTGGTGGTATGCCCTTACCCGTTGCAACCGCTCAGTGTTATTCGTTGCCGTCCCATCGGTTATATGATGACCGAAGACGAAAAAGGCACGGATGAAAAAGTTATTTGTGTGCCTCATGAAAAAGTCTATCCGCATTACGCGAACATCAAATCGTACAACGATCTGCCGCCACAATTAATCGCCGAGATCCAGCATTACTACGAACACTACAAAGATCTGGAAAAAGGCAAATGGGTGAAAATTTCGGGATGGTTCGATGCCGCCGAAGCTGAAAAAGTCATTTCCGAATCCGTCGAGCGTGCCAAATCCAAAAAGGCCGCGTAATTATGATCAAAACCTATCTTCGCAATATCGTCCGCTCTTTTTACGATGCGGCCTTGTATCGCGAAGCGATTACGGAACAAAAAGGTTTCGGCGGGTTGCATATGTTATTCGTGTCCGCCTTTGTCGGGTTATTGGTCACGGGCATGTTGGGCGTGTCATTATACACGTTCAAAAAAGAAGAATTGCCGTATTTGGCAAAACAAATTCCGCCGATCTATGTGAAAGATCATCAAATCAGCAGCCCCGCCGATCAGCCTTATTTGATTACAACCAAAAATGAAAATTTTAAAATCGTCATCGATACCAAGTCGTCTGCGCTTGATCTGTACAAGCACAAAGCCGAAATTATCGTCGGCAAAGATATTATTTTAATGCGTCAAATTAACGGCTATAAACCGATCACCTTGGAAGACACCAAAGACCGCACCTATACGCGCAAAACATTCGAAGAATTTTTCAACAAAATCTATTACGTGCTGTTATTGGCTTGGCCGTTATTGACAGGTGGGCAATGGGTCGGATTGATCACACAAGTTTTCGTCGTCGCCGTTGCGTCCTATGCGGTTACGGCCGCAATGCGCGAAGAATATTATTTTGAAACACGTATGCGTTTGGCGGCTTTGGCGATGACGCCGCCGTTTATCATCTCGAAAGTCACGGCATTATTCATCAATGACGCCAACGGCACGCCGTTCATCAAAGCCTGGCTGGCTGTTTTATTGGCGTTGCTGTATTTTTACGTGATGATCATGTTGACGCGTCGTCTGGATGGCCCTGTTAGTGACACGGTCAAACCCCAGTAAAGCATCCCTTCCCGTCATCAATGCGTTGCGCGTAGCAGCGGTTTTTTGGATTTTACTGTTTCATCTTTGTCCAAGTGTCGCCGTTTTTCACTACGGGTTTTTAGGCGTCGATCTGCTGTTTGCACTAAGCGGTTTTCTAGTCGGTTATCATTACGCCAATGCATTGGTGCCGTTTAATTCGATTTCTTATAAAAAATTTCTTGTGGCACGCATTGCGCGGCTCTATCCGTTGCATATCTTCACCTTGCTGATCATTGCAGGGTTAGTAT
>JANODM010000174.1:0-5100 GCA_031412695.1 Alphaproteobacteria bacterium | reverse complement strand
TTGTGCGAATAAATAATCGACTGCCTGTAAGGTAAAGTCATAGATCGCCTGCGCTGAGCGCGGTCCATAAGGCACGTGCAGCGTATCGCCCAAATATAAGAAGTCGTATTGTGGTAACGCTTGCCGAAAGGCCCGCGTCATTACCAGGCCGCCAAGGCCGCTGTCGAAAATACCGATGCTCATCATTGGTTTCTAACACAAGGCATGCCACGCTGAACAGAGCGGCAAAATCTTGTATTATGGTATTATAATTGGGCTGTTTCCGCTCTTGCGCCGGGCCTAAGGTTGTTTAGAGTCGGGCTTCACATTTTATTTCATCGGGGATTCGGTATGGCCGGCAGCGTAAACAAAGTCATTCTTCTTGGGAATATCGGGCGCGATCCCGAGATCCGCACCACCCAAACGGGTGGCCGTATCGCCAATTTATCCGTGGCAACGTCTGAAAGTTGGAAAGACAAAGCGACCGGTGAGCGTAAAGAAAACACGCAATGGCACCGTGTCGTCGTGTTTAACGACGCGCTGGTCGGTATCATCGAACGCTATGTGAAAAAAGGCTCGAAACTCTATGTCGAAGGCCAGCTGGAAACACGCAAATGGCAAGACAAAGAAGGCAAAGATCAATATTCGACCGAAGTCGTGTTGCGCCAGTATGGCGGCACGTTGACGCTATTGGACAGCCGTCCGAACGACAATAATAACCAAAGCGGTGGGTATGTAGCCGATCAAAGCGGCGGTAATGGCGGCGGTGGTTCGGCGATGGCGTATAATGCACCAAGCGGTAATTACGCCGCCGATCTGGATGACGATATTCCGTTTTAGGAACTAAAAGCGAGGCTTTGAAATGATCGACGCGCTTCGCCTGCAACTTACCAATCTTGTTTCCGGCGGTATGTCCGGAATGGTGCAAGTTATTTTAATTGCGCTGGGCATTGCGTTTTTCTGGTATGTCGCGTTTGTAAAAAAAGATCATAAAAATCCATTTTGGGCGCTGATCGTCTTGTTGATGGGTATCGGTGTGTTTGCCGGATTTTTCTTTGGCGGCGTCAAAGTGGGAAAGATATTCGGCTTTGCGCAATTCGGCGCCTTTGTTGGAATTTTCGCGTTTTTCTTTTTAGCCACGATTTATAAATATTATTCCACACCGAAAGATAAACGTCGTAAACGGTTTATGTAGGATCATATAAACTGAAGCGTAATCCCTGCGAAAGCGGGGATCTTTCTCAACAGAACAAGACCCTGCTTGCGCAAGGGTTACGAATTTTTATACTAGTGCTTACATATCTTCCGCTAAGCCGTGGCTTAAGGCGATGCGGTCATCGAACACGTAACACGCACCATCCCACAAGGATTCTTCTTTCGGAATCTCTTCTAAGTATTTCAAGATACCGCCCTTGAGGTGGTACACATTTTCAAATCCGTGCGCCAACATATAAGATGATGCTTTTTCGCAGCGTATACCGCCCGTGCAAAACATCGCGACTTTTTTGTGTTTTTTCGGATCCAAATATTTGTCGACATAGTCGGGGAATTGACTGAAAACATCCAATTGCGGATCGACGGCCCCTTTGAAAATACCGATTTCGGTTTCATACGTATTTCGCGTGTCCAACACCAACACTTCGGGATCGTAAATCAGCGCATTCCAGTCTTTTGCTTCGACATAAGTGCCTACGATTTTACTCGGATCGGCTTCGGGGCGTTTCAATGTGATGATCTCGCGCTTGAGACGGATTTTCACGCGGCGAAACGGCATGTCGATAGCGGTCGAAAATTTGACCTCGCCCTGACGCAACCCGTATGTGCGATCCATATAATCTATAAACACGTCGATATTTGGTTTCAAACCCGCCATCGTACCGTTCACGCCTTCGGGTGCGACCAAGGTGGTACCTAAGATGCCATTCGCCAGACAAAACGCTTTGGTCTCGGCCTGCAAACGGGGCAGGTCGGTCAGGCTTACAAAGCGATAGAAGGCTGCGACGGTATACGTGGTCATGAAGGCGTTTTAGTCTTGCCCGGCTTTCTTTTCAATAAAATCTTTCAATCTATGCCAACCTACGCATCGTTAGATCTCCATATAAAGAGTCCATCCGCTTGTGGATAAGCCCTTGCATCTTAGGCCTTGAATCGCTATAACGTGCGTCTTAACGCGCTCGACAGCTCTTTCTGATTCGTCAAAAGGAGGGTTGGCAAGTTACCTGTCCAAGACTGTTGGCGGGCTTAAAATCAAACGATTGCAAGCCCTTAAATTGATATGAACGCCAGCATAGACGACACGTTAGCGTCAGTAAGAAATCCAAGGGCTTAAAGAGCCCTTTGTTCGGAAAAACGCTCTCTGGTCCTACCTGGGCTCCCTTATGGGGACATCTGGGGCAGGAATAATCGAAATAAGGAATGTTTCCTTGTTTCATAACTTAGGAGAGTTGATCTTGAACCGTACAGAAAAGAAAGAGACCGTCGCTGGCCTCAATCAAGCGTTTCAAGGCAGCGATCTCGTGATTGTCACCCATAATAACGGCTTGAACGCTTCACAGACAGATGCTCTGCGTCGCGCCACCCGTTCTGCGGGCATCACGGCACGAGTTGCCAAAAACCGCCTCGCTCAAATCGCGATCAAAGGTACTAACTTCGAAGGCATCGCCGACCTGTTAAAAGGTCCGACCGTCTTGTTGTTGGGCAAGGATCTGATTTCCGGCGCTAAAGCGGCTGCGGACTTTGCCAAAGACAATCCATCCTTTGTTATCGTAGGCGGTGCTCATGGCACCGAGATCTTGGATGTAACGAAGCTGAAAATGTTGGCATCGTTGCCGTCCATGGATCAATTGCGCGGCAAGCTTGTGGGTATCCTGCAAGCACCAGCAGCGCAGCTGGCCCGTTTGGCTCAGGCTTACGCAGATAAAGGCTAAATTTCGTTGTCACACAAAACACTTTGATAAAATATTAGGAGACTACCATGTCAGCTAAACTAGAAAAAATCGTAGAAGAATTGTCGACCTTGTCCGTTCTCGAAGCGGCCGAATTGGCAAAATTGCTTGAAACCAAGTGGGGCGTTTCCGCCGCTGCTCCGGTTGCTGTTGCTGCTGCCGGCGGTGCCGCAGGCGGCGCTGCTGAAAAAGACAGCTTTGATGTTGTGTTGGCCGAAGCCGGCGCAAGCAAAATCAACGTCATCAAAGTCGTTCGCGAAGTTACAGGCTTGGGCTTGAAAGAAGCCAAAGACCTCGTTGACGGCGCACCAAAGAACGTCAAAGAAGGCTTGAGCAAAGCTGAAGCTGAAGAGCTGAAGAAGAAATTGGAAGAAGCAGGCGCTAAAGTCGAACTCAAGTAATCTTGATGTCGATTGCCGCTTTCGGCCTTTAAAATTAAAACGGTGATCCATCGCGTGATGGGTCACCGTTTACGTGCATAAAGAATTCCGTCTTGCAAGGCGGGCTTAAAAAAAGACAATTTCAGACGAACGGGAACGACATGAAAACCTCTGCAGCACTTTCATTCACTGGCCGCAAACGTGTACGCAAAAGCTTCGGACGCATCGAAGAAGTAGCCGAGATGCCGAACCTCATCGAAGTGCAGCGCTCTTCGTATGAAGCATTCCTTCAGCGCAATATTCGCGCCGCCGCCCGCCAGTTTGCTGGTCTGCAAGAAGTTTTCAAATCCGTATTCCCGATCCGCGATTTCGGTGACCGTGCTGAATTGGAATTCGTTCAATACGAATTGGAAGAACCGAAATACGACACCGACGAATGCTTGTTCCGCGGCATGACGTATTCCGCGCCATTGCGCGTGACATTCCGCCTGACCGTATTCGACATCGATGAAACCACCGGTTTACGCTCGATCCGCGACATCAAAGAACAAGATGTCTATATGGTCGACATGCCGTTGATGACTGATAATGGGACGTTTATTGTTAACGGTACCGAGCGTGTCATCGTCAGCCAAATGCACCGCAGCCCTGGCGTGTTCTTTGACCATGACGAAGGCAAAACCCACTCATCAGGCAAATATTTATTCGCTGCACGCGTGATCCCGTATCGCGGTTCCTGGTTGGATTTCGAATTCGACCCCAAAGATTTGTTGTCGGTTCGTAACGACCGTCGTCGTAAATTGCCTGTTACAACGTTCTTATATGCGTTGCACAGTGCTGAAACCGAAAAATATCTCGGCTCATTGAAAAACGGTCAAACACCTGACCCGGCAAAAGTCGTCGGTATGACGCGTCAAGAAATTTTGAACACGTTCTATGCGACCGTGTCCTACGAGCGCACCGATAAAGGGTGGAAAACGCCGTATCTGGCCGAAAAAATGAAAGGCGTGAAACTGTTATCGGATTTGATCGATGTCAAAACCGGTAAAGTCGTCGCCGAATTCGGTGCGAAACTGACTGCCCGCCAAGCCAAGCAATTGGCCGAGCAAGGCTTGAAAGAAGTCTTGGCTCAAGACGAAGATCTGATCGGTAAATATGCTGCTGTCGATTTGATGGACACTAATTCCGGCGAAGTCTTGCTGGAAGCCGGTGATGAAATTACGGCCGACGCGTTGAAAAAAATCAACACGCTTGGTTTGAAAAACATCCCGACCTTGGATATTGATCATACGAATGTCGGTGCGTATTTGCGCAACACGTTGGTTGCCGATAAAAACCGCAACCGTAACGAAGCGTTGTTGGATATCTATCGTATTATGCGTCCGGGTGAACCACCGACGGTCGAAGCTGCCGATACATTGTTCTATGGATTGTTCTTTGATCCGGCTCGTTACGATTTGTCACCGGTCGGTCGCGTCAAGATGAATGCGCGGTTGAATTTCGAATTCGACGATCAGCAACGCGTTTTGGCAAAACAAGACGTCTTGTCGATCATGAAAGTCCTGATCGACCTCAAAGACGGTCGCGGTTCGATTGACGACATCGACCACCTTGGTAACCGCCGCGTTCGCTCGGTCGGTGAATTGATGGAAAACCAATTCCGCGTCGGTTTGTTGCGTATGGAGCGCGCCATCCGCGAGCGTATGGGTTCCGTCGACATCGAAACCGTTATGCCGAATGATTTGATCAACGCAAAACCGGCCGCTGCCGCCGTGAAGGAATTCTTCACGTCGTCG
>JANODM010000173.1:0-6155 GCA_031412695.1 Alphaproteobacteria bacterium | reverse complement strand
ACGTCCTTTTATGTCGTTGAACCCCAATTATGGGTATTGAAGTAAGCTGTTTCCCGACAGATCTAATTTAACGCAATAGAATATCTATTTCCATAATGTTAAATAAGCTTGTTCCGAGACACTGGTTGTAACCGTCCTGTAACAATCCAATTGTTTCTGGGTCACAGACGTGAAAGAGGCGGCAAAACCCTTGCCAAAACCTCGCGATACGCCTAAAAACGGCCCTAACGCTCCATAATTGGACACAATAAACAACCAGACGGGATCCTTGACGGGCAGATGGCAAAAGAAGATTTGATCGAATTCGACGGTATCGTCCAAGAGGCTTTGCCCGACACGACGTTCCGCGTTCAGCTGGAAAACGGCCACACCGTCTTGGCCTATAGCGCGGGCAAAATGAAAAAGAACCGAATCCGCGTGTTGGAAGGCGACAAAGTCCGCGTCGAAATGACCCCGTATGATTTGTCCAAGGGCCGTATTACATTCCGTTACAAAGACGCGAAATAATTTAATGACTATGCCTGTCATCCCGACAGAGCAAAGCGACGAGGGATCTTTCCCTGATGCTACGCTAAAGATTCCTCCTCGTTGCACTCGTTCGGAATGACAGAGGAGAGAATAATGACCATCGACAAAACGCCGCGTTTAATCTTGGGGTCATCTTCGCCGCGCCGTTTGGAATTATTGCATCAAATCGGAATCGTGCCCGACCACGTTGCGGCGGCCGATATCGATGAAACACCGCATAAAAATGAATTGCCAAGTCCCTATTGCAAACGCATGGCGATTGAAAAAAACGAAAAATTAGCACCGCAATTTTCGCATGATTTTTTGATTACCGCTGACAGCACCGGTGTACTGGGTCGCCGCATTTTAGGCAAACCCGAAGACGATAAAGACGAAGAAAAATTCTTGCGATTATTATCTGGACGCAGCCATAAAATCATCACCTGTGTGACTGTTCGTGCGCCGGACGGCAAAGCGGCAACACGCACCAATATCACGCGATTGAAAATCAAACGTCTGTCCGATGCGGATATTGCCGCCTATGTTGCCACACGTGAATGGGAAGGCAAAGCCTGCGGCTATAAAATCGGCGGAAGTTTCGATCAATTCATCGCGTCCATCAATGGTTCGCCATCGGGGATCGCAGGCTTACCGTTATACGAGACAGTGCAGATGCTGAAAGGCTTGGGCTATGCGCATTGCCGTTGATGTGTTGGACGGCGTGCGGTATACGGCCGTTATCGACAGCAATGATGTGTGCATGCTGTATGCACGACCTGATGATGCGCGCCCGTGGACAGGCGATGTGATGGGCGCGAAAGTATTGCGTTATGCCGCGTCGAACCGCGCTTATTTCATCGAGCTAGGGAATGGCGTTGAAGGGTTTCTGCCGCACAAGGATGCGAAAGTTTTTGCGGCAGGCACGAAGATTACCGTCACGATCGAACGCCCCGCAACGCTTCAAAAACAAGCGCGCTGCAGTTTAGCGACAGACGTATCGGATAAAATCGGTTTGATCGCCAAGGGCGAAGACGATGTGACATGCGCGTTGCGCGATTTTCCGGATAGTGTTGTTGTCCAGACGGGGCTGCAGGATTTCGATGCGGCCATCCTTGCACTTGGTGATCCGATCGTATCCGTGGCACAAGGCTTGGAGATCGTGATCGAACATACGGCCGCTTTGACCGCAATCGATATCAATAATGCCGATCCCGATCTGAAGCCGTTCGAAGCCAACCGATTATGCATGGTTGAAATCTTACGCCAAATGCGTCTTCGTAATATGTCGGGACAGATCCTGATCGATCTGTTGCGTTTGCAAAATCCCGATCAACGTCAAGCATTGCAAGGGTTTATAAACGACGCGGCGCGCCTTGATCCGAAAAAAATCGATCTGTACGGGTTTACCCGTTTGGGCCTGTTCGAGATGACCCGTACCAAAATCGGATTGCCGTTGCAGGATGTTTTGCATCTTGTTGCGTAAACGGCTTCATGCGACAAATTAAAAAACCATTCTTTTTACGGATACCAAACTGATGACGATGATGATTACCGATACGACATGCGTGACGACGTTGGATAACGGCCTGACGGTTGCGACCGACCGCATGGATTCCGTTCAAACGGTTACGGTCGGGTTGTGGAATCGCGCCGGGTCACGTTACGAGACGCATGCCAATAACGGAGTCGCACATTTTTTGGAACATATGGTGTTCCAAGGCACGACTACCCGCGACGCCTTGCGCATCGCCAAGGAAATTGAAAATGTCGGCGGGTATTTGAACGCCTATACGTCCAACGAGATCACCGCTTATTATGCCCGCGTGATGAAGGACGATGCGACGCTAGGATTGGACATGGTCGCAGATTTGTTGTTGAACCCGATTTTTCCGATCGAGAAATTGGAAAAAGAACGCGGCGTCATCATCCAAGAAATCGGGATGTATATGGACGACCCGCAATCCCTTGTCGGGTTGAACGCGCAACGCACCGCTTATGGCGATCATCCGCTAGGCTGGTCGATTTTGGGACCTGAGTCGTTGATCGCAACGATGTCGCGCGATACCATGACGGAATTTCTAGAGGCGCATTACGCACCGAATGCCATGGTGTTATCCGCATCAGGAGCGGTCGATCACGATCGTTTAGTCGATCAGGCAAATACACTGTTCGGTCACTTGCCGCGTAAGGACATCGGATCGCCACTTGCGGCGCGGTATTGGGGCGGCGATCATCGCCTTTCAAAGGAATTGGAACAGACGAATTTGATCTTGGCGTTTGAGGGCATGGATTATTTCCATGATGATTTTTATACCATGTCCGTCTTGGGCGTGATTTTGGGCGACGGCATGTCGTCGCGCTTGCATCAGGAAATTCGCGAAAAACGCGGTTTGGTTTATTCGGTATCAACGTTTATCGATTCCTATGCCGATAGCGGTTTGTTCGGCGTCCATGCCGGCACAGGCCCTGAAAGCATCGCGGAATTAATGCCGGTATTGTGCGATAATCTGGTCAATGCGGCGGGTACTTTCACGTCCGAGGAAATTGACCGCGCCAAAGCACAATTCCGCGCGCAAAACGTGATGTCGTTGGAATCAACGTTCCGTCGCGCTGAAAAATTGGCGCATAACATCATCAAAATGGGACGCGTCGTGCCACTATCGGAAACTTTGGCGAAAATCGAAGCGGTGGATGCGGCGAAATTGGATGTGTTGGCCAAGAAAATTTTCGCGGCCAAGCCGACCTTTGCGACCGTTGGGCCCTTAGGCAAAGTCGAAAGCTTTGAACAGATCGAACGACGTTTGTTGGCGGCTTAGGCTTTACGCACCACGCGCGCCAAAACCAGAACATCGACGCGTTTCGCGCCGGCAGCCAATAACACTTTGGCGCATTCATTGGCCGTTGCACCCGATGTCAACACATCATCGATCAATACGACGTTTTTACCGCGCAATTTGCGTTGATCGGCAGAGGAGATCTCAAACGCGCCGCGAATATTCGTCTGGCGTTCGGCTTTTGATTTATGGCCTTGCGACTCCGTACTTTTGACGCGACGAAGCACGTTCGGCAAAACGATGCGGCCTGTACGAATACTAAGAGCATAGGACAACAAAGCGGCTTGGTTATAGCGGCGCTTGAATAATCGCCAGCGATGCAACGGCACAGGCACGAAATAATCCGCCGATTTCAAACTATCGGCATCGGTTTGAATCATCCAATCTGCAAAGCTGCGGGCTAGTAAGGTTTTGTCGCCGTATTTGAATTTCAGCAATAAATTCGCTGATACATCATCATAAGCAAGGGCCGCGCGTGCCGTCGTGTAATAGGGTGGATCCGTCAGGCATTCGCCACATACCATGGCATCGATTGTCGCAACCGGAAACGGCGTTCCGCAACAATCGCAATAGGGACGTTGAATGAAATGCAATTGCGACCAATATTCAGGCGATAACGTGCCTTGCACGCCAACCAAGGCACCCGTCGCCGGACAACGCGGGGGCAAAATCGCATCCAATAGTCGGTTGGCTGCAGTTTTAATGCGGCGAAACGGCACGGATGCGACTGGTGATAATGCGACTGGTGATAAAGTGGTCATAGGCGGATTTTAGCATCACAGGGTATAATAAGGATATATTGTTTTAGGTTATTTATTTTTATACCCTTGCGCATAACAGGTATTGATTTTTATCGGAATAGGCTAGGTTAGATTTATGACGATCAAAGAAAACAAAAAAGCCGCTTCAAAAAAGCCGCCGAAAAAGCCGAAAGACGACGACAAAAACACAGGCGTGAAACGTTTGGGCCGTTACGCGCGCGTCTCAACCGCCATGGGCGGTTTGGCGGCGAAATTGGCGGGCGAAAAATTTCTAGGGATGACCATTAATCGCGGCGATCATGCCAGCGCGTTAAAAGACGCACTGGGTAATTTGCGTGGGCCGTTGATGAAAGTCGCACAACTTTTGTCGACGATCCCTGATGCGTTGCCACCCGAATATGCGCGCGAATTACAACAGTTACAGGCCAATGCGCCGCCGATGGGATGGCCATTCGTCAAGCGCCGGATGCAGGCCGAATTGGGTCAAGGCTGGGAAGATCATTTTAGTGATTTTCCGCGTGAAGCGGCCGCCGCCGCATCATTGGGCCAAGTCCACAAAGCCGTGACGAAAAAAGGTGAAGTCGTTGCGTGCAAATTACAGTATCCCGATATGCAATCGGCGGTCGAAGCGGATTTGAAACAGTTGAAACTGATTTTTTCAATCTATGAGGCCTATGACAACAGCATTCAAACGAAATATATCATCCAAGAATTAGGCGCGCGTTTACAAGAAGAATTGGATTATCGCCTTGAGGCCAAGCATGGCAAACTCTATGCGTCGATCCTCAAGAATGAGAAAACCGTGCATGTCCCGCAGATCGTCGATGATTTATGCGGCCCGCGTTTGCTGACCAGTACGTGGCTGAACGGCAAGCCGATTTTGGATTTCAAAACAGCTTCACTTGAAACGCGCAACACGATCGCGCTGAATTTATTCCGTGCGTGGTATGTGCCTCTTTATGATTGCGGTGTCATTCACGGCGATCCGCATCTTGGCAATTACACAGTCCGGGACGATCTGTCGATCAATTTGTTGGATTTCGGATGCGTGCGCGTGTTCCCCGCGCGTTTCATTCAAGGTATTTTGGATTTATACAAAGCGTTGGAAACCGATAACCGCGATCTGGCCGTTGCCGCGTATGAAGCATGGGGATTTAAAGGCCTCAGCCGTGAATTGATTGATACATTGAATGTCTGGGCGCGTTTTTTATACGGGCCTTTGCTTGAGGACAAAGTGCGCACGATAGGACGTTCCGAGGGCATCGTGTACGGCCAAGAAACGGCGATGAAAGTGCATCAGGAATTGCGCAAATTCGGCGGTGTTGCCGTGCCCCGCGAATTCGTGTTTATGGACCGCGCCGCGTTGGGTTTAGGTTCGGTGTTTATCCACCTGCAAGCCGAGGTGAACTGGCATCGCCTGTTCCATGAATTGACGGACGGATTCGACGCAGAAGCCTTGGACGCGAGCCAGAAAAAAGCCTTGAAAACATTCGACATAAAGATAGCTTGACGGTTTACGAAATCATGCCAGAATATGGCAAGTTTATCGTGTCGAGGGTGTGCATGTCCGATTCTTTTTCCAAATCCGTTACCTATGAAGAAATGACGACTCCAGGGTATGTGCCGCCGCAATTCCGCGGCCTGATTTTATTGGGCTCGACAGTCAGCCGCAAAAATATTCGTTTTCATCACTATACGACCACTGATTATATCGCTTGTGAAAGTTGGCCGCTAAACAAAAAAATCTTGAGCATATGGAACGAAAATACTGAGTTAACCCAAGTCGCAGGCAAAGGTCGCTTTGCCTATCGTCATGAAAATTCGCCCACGCGTTTCGGACAGCTTTTGACTAAACCGAATGCAATTTTAGATATTCCGAATTGGCCTAAGGCAGCCGAAGCATATGTGAGTATTGAGGAGTATTTTTACGAACCACATTATCCTGTCTATGACTGTGCAGATGAAGAAGACATCGAATTGGGAGCTCCGGATTTCGGCAAAAAGCTTGCTTATCCTATTTTTTCAACCCGAGAGCCGATTGGTCAAAACCTTT
>JANODM010000172.1:0-2147 GCA_031412695.1 Alphaproteobacteria bacterium | reverse complement strand
ATTCTTTCAAAATTCTTCGAGTCCGCTATCACTCCAAATCTATTAATACGGACGTGGAAACACTGTTATTACAGGGAGTAGACTGTCTGCGGCAGGTATGCAGTCTGCATCGCCAAGGTACGGTAATTGATGATGTGTGGTTCGCGAACCACTCCCAACCGATTTTCGATCGATTGCGCGAGTATTTGGGCGAGCTGCGTCCCGAAGATGAAGATGCTTTGTTGTCTGAGGAAGGAGATATCGATCCGGCGATCCTATTATTTGAAAGCGGGGTGAAGGAAGTTTTAGATCTGTTGGATGGTAAATTGACGCAGTTGAAACCAGCGCAGCTCATCCGAGAATTGCAGATGACAGCGGACGAATTGAGTGACTTTGGCAAGATGGCTAAATTGGATCGGTTCGTCGATCTATGTCAATCAGTCAAAAGTCAGCTTCAGAGCACTCAGCCCGATCTTGTTGGACTCGCCCACAAAGCTCTCAAAACTTGGCGCAAATCCCACTCTTTGGTACTATTGGGACGATTCGATCGCCTACCCGATCGTCTAGATCGATTCCAGAACGACCTAGAACAGCTCGAACTAGATCGAGAAAATCCCGCATCAGGGATGGATAGTATTGTCGATCTTCAGCCTATTAATTTGTCAGAATTACAGCTTGAGCTTGCCAATCTCACGCTCCATCACGACAGCGAATTTGCGATCGATTTCGACGAAATTCTACTACCTAGCGAATTAATCTCGGAGTTGACATTTGACGTTACCTTGTCAATGCCGATGCCAAATTGGGAGGCAAATGAGCAGCCAGATTTTACCGATCGCGTTACAGAGCAACTACCGCAAGAATTATTGTCTGAGTTAGTAGATTTGGAAATGCCATTGCCCTCAACGGCGATGCTAAATTGGGACGACGATCGAGAGTTGCAGACAGATATTAGCGATTTCTTTGTCCAAAACAAACCCTCACTGGAATTACTCAGCGAGTTAGCCGCTTTTGAGATCGATGAATTACCTTCAGGCTTTGGCATCGAACAGATCGAACATTTTGCTCGATCTGTTCGAGGCGATCGAACAATCCAGAGCCAAACCCCGCTCGAATTACGCTCAGATTTAGCTACTGCTGAAATTACCGATTTACCTGGAATTAGGGGTAATCAAGATCTCCAGCAACCTCGCACCGGACGATCGACAGTTGTAGAGCCTGACTTATCGCCCCTGCCAACCTTTACGCCGAATAGTCAGACTGTCAGAGTACCCGTCGAGTATCTGCAACAATTTAATACTACCTTCGGACAACTAATTTTAGAGCGTAACGCCATCAACTTACGTCTCAACGAAATTCAAAACTATACGAGCTTATTCCGCAAACGGATGAAATATCTGGAGGCATCCAACCAAGAGCTGCGCCAGTGGTACGATCGCGCCTCAACGGAAGGATTAATTCCCGCCAGCGAGAATGCCCAATCTCCAGTCACCAGTCAGAGCAATTTATCACCATCGATCGCCGAGACAGACTCACCCCAATCCTTCGATCTCCTCGAAATGGATCGATACAACGATCTCCATCTCGTTTCCCAGCATCAAATTGAAACGATCGTCCAATTGCAAGAAGTCACCGCAGACATCGATCTGAGCCTACGAGAAATGACGCAATCGGTGCGGAGTCTCGATCGAACAACACGGACATTACAGAGCGATCTCACCCGTACTCAGACAGTTCCCTTCGCTGATGTCGTCAAACGTTTTCCGCGCGCGATCCGTGACTTATCCGTGCAGTTTGGCAAACCAGTCATCCTCAAAATCATCGGCGAAAATATCCGCATCGATCGCGCGATCCTGGAAAATCTCAGCGATCCACTGATTCACCTATTGCGAAATGCTTTCGATCATGGCATCGAAGATGCCCAAACTCGACTTAATGCTGGCAAACCCGCAGTAGGTACGATCGTCCTAGCAGCCAGTCAGCAAAGCAACGAAATTATCATTAGCATCTCTGACGACGGCGGGGGAATCGACATCGATCGGATTCGCGCCCGATTGCAACAGATCGGTTTGTCTGATGAAGACGTATCAAATATGCCCGAAGCTCAATTACTCGATGCAATCTTTGAGCCAGGTTTTAGTACAGCAAACGATCTAACCGAACTCTCT
>JANODM010000171.1:0-2947 GCA_031412695.1 Alphaproteobacteria bacterium | reverse complement strand
GTCATGATAAGATCAGCCCAAGGAATACCACCGGAAACGGATTGCGACATGGCCGCAGTAAATACGCCGCTTGTGCCCATATCCCATGCCCAGCCCAAGACATAGCCGAACCCCCCTGCCAAACACAGCATAGCGAAAATTAGGATGATGGTATTGCGGCGATTTTGTTTGATTGCATCCCAGAAATCCAACGCATCGATGTTACCGGGCGGTGGGATGACAGGCGATTGATCGGACGCGTTCTGCGTAAACGCCAATCCCTCTTCCCATGGATTTTGCGGCGCATCCGCCTTGTCAGCCCACGGGTTGTGAGGAAGATTATCGTTCATTATTTTTCGGCTTAACGTAAATCGACTTTAACAGGTGCTTTTTCGATTTCAGGAACAGAGAAATATTCGGCTTCTTTAAAGTTAAAGGCTTTGGCGATAAAATTCGTTGGAACAGATTGCACGGCGTTGTTCATACGCATCACCGAGTCATTATAATATTGGCGCGAGAAAGCGATTTTGTTTTCCGTTGCCGTCAATTCTTCCATCAAACGCGCGATGTTATCTTGGGCCTTAAGTTGCGGGTACGCTTCCATCACGGCAAATAAACGTCCCAAAGCGGGTTGTAACACTTGTTCAGCTGCAGCAACTTCGCCAGGCGTTTTTGCCGACACGGCACCGTTACGTGCTTCGATCACTTGTCGCAGCGTGTCTTGTTCATAGGACATTGAATCTTTGACCGTTTCGACCAAGTTCGGGATCAAGTCGTAACGACGCTTGAGCTGCACGTCGATTTGGTTCCATGCGTTCTTGAGATTGTTTTGCAAACCGACAAGACGGTTATACAAAATGGCAACAAACGCAGCCAATGCAGCCAGTATCAACAGAATTTTCATAGCGATATCCCTCTCCCAAAGATTACACCCCATGATGCAACACGCCACGATGTTGATCAATCTAAAAAGGACGTTTGCGGATTAAAGACGCTTCATCGCCGAGATAAAAAACCCGTCCGTCTTGTGCTGCGCGGGCGATAATTGCAAGGAAGACCCCGATAAATCCAGACCTTGGGGCAATTCCACCCCAGTTTGCTGCCACAATTCGATTAAGGGTACAGGTTGAAACGTTGGGTTTTCTGCCAAAAACGCTGCGACTTGCGCATCATTTTCTTGTGGCAATAACGAACAGGTCGCATAGAGTAACCGCCCGCCTGATTTCGTCAGCCGTGAGGCTGATTGCAAAATGCTTTTTTGTAATCGCAACAATTCTGACAAGGAAGGACCCAAATTTTGCCAGCGTGAAAACGGATTGCGCCGCCAGGTGCCGACACCGGTGCATGGCGCATCGATTAATACGCAATCGGATTTACCTTTATGCTTTTTGACCCAGTCGTCATGTTCGTCGTCCAAGAGTTTCAGCTCGACGCAATGAACGCCCGCGCGGCGCAAGCGTTTGCGTGAATTTTCCAAACGGTTTTCTTCGATATCGCACGCCCAAATACGGCCTTTATTTTGCATTTGCGCCGCCAGTGCCAAGGTTTTACCACCTGCCCCGGCGCAAAAATCCGTTACCCACTCACCGGGTTTAGCTCCGCATAATAAACTTAGCAGCTGCGACCCTTCATCCTGCACATCGAATTGTCCGTCTTGATATAGCGGATGGGCGGAAAACGGTGGACGACCTTGGACGCGCAACCCATAGGGTGAAAAGGGTGTTTCATGCACGACGAAATCATCGCGACGCAATTTTTTCATGATCGTCGCACGATCGGATTTCAACGTGTTGACGCGCAAATCAAGCGGCGCTTCGTCCATGACCGCGTTCATTTCAATCGTAAAGCGACCTGCGAATTGTTGTTTCAAACCGTCATACGCCCAATCAGGGCATTCGAAACGAATATTTTCGGGCATATCGGCGTGTTCGAATTCATGCTTGACGATATTTTCCAGTTTGTTTTTTTCAAAACGCGACAAACTATCGGGGCCATATCCTGAACCGTCGAACAAATCATAAAGATCGTTCATGTCTCGTTGTTCCGCCAAGGCCAGCCATAACAACATTACGCTGCGACCGTTTCTGTTCATACCCGTTTTTTCCACCCACCAGGAAAGTCGAGAGAAATGCCGCAACAAGGTATAAGTCGTATCCGCTATAAAGCGGCGATCTTTCGATCCGATATATTTACGTTGGCGGAAATAAAATTGCATGACTTGATCAGACGGTTTTTGCGTCTCGATAATGAGGTCATATAAATCAATGACCGCAGCAAGTCGTGCACCGGGAGTCATTTAGAGCGCGGCTTTTTTAGGGGCGAATTTTCCACCCGGCTGAAAACGGCTGAGATATTGGGGTACGATATCATCCACCGCCATAGGCGCAATTCCAAGGTCATGCAAAACGAAGGCTTTTCCTGATAAAACATTATCGACCTGCAAAGACCGTACTTGATCGACGGTCAAAAGTTGACCAGGCAAACGTTGCATCACCGCGCCTTGGATTTTCGCCAAACCGAACGGAATCGTAACAAGTGGACGTTTGATGCCCGTCATCGTCATAATTTTTTGTAGCAATTCTTTGAATGTATACACTTCGCGTCCACCTAATTCGAAAACACGTCTTTGGGCGGTTTCATCCGTCAATGATTTTTCAACAGCTGTCGCAACATCGCCCACATAAACAGGTTGGAATTTCGTGTTACCTCCGCCGATAAGCGGTAAAAACGGCGACACCGAAGCCATTTGTGCAAACAGATTGAAAAAGCGATCTTCCTCGCCGAACACGATGCTGGGGCGTAAAATTGTCGCTTTGGGAAAATGATGTTTAACAGCCTCTTCACCTAATGCTTTGGTCTGTGAATACACCGAAGCCGAATGTTTATCCGCACCCAAAGCGGATATGTGCACCAAGCGTTCGACATGATGTGTTGCGGCGGCTTTGGCGATACGTTCGGCCAATTGATG
>JANODM010000170.1:0-2564 GCA_031412695.1 Alphaproteobacteria bacterium | reverse complement strand
ATGGTCAAAATTCCAATGAAGTTTTGCGTTAATGTCGGTATTGCAGGGTCATTAGTCATCTATGACCGCCTGATCTATCACAGCCGCGAATATGACCGTCCTATGGATGGGTTGGAATGGGCGAAACAGCCGCACCGGATTTTGGAAAAGTAATTATTTTCCGCCGTAAAGGTCTGCAGCGCGCTTTTCAAAAGCGCTGACCATACGCCGGAATGCGATATCAAAAAACATATTCATCATCGTCGACAGCAACGGATTGGAAAATTCGAAGTGCACGAAAAAATCGATCATGCATTTCTTTTTTTCTTCTGGCGAAAATTTCCATTCATTGCGTAATGCCTTTAACGGGCCCGATACATACGATACATGAATGATTTTTTCTTTATGGTCTAATTCGACACGGGATACGAAACGCTCGCGGATCATTTTGTACCCGATCGTCAATTCAGCCAGAATGAATTCTTTTTCCTGACGAATAATGCGTGCGGACGAACACCACGGCAGAAATTCAGGGTACCTAGCGATATCGCCGACCAGTTCAAACATCTGGGTCGGGGTATACGGTAAAATACGCTGTTCGGAATGAGTCGGCATTACTCGGCGACTTTTAGGTGCGCTTCCCGCGCATCACGCAATTTATTGAAATCGTCATCCGCATGATAGCTGGAACGGGTCATCGGTGTTGCGGAAACCAGCAAGAATCCTTTTGATTTTGCGATTTTCTCATAGGTCGCAAATTCTTCGGGGGTTACAAAACGATCAACAGCCGCGTGTTTGACGGTCGGTTGCAAATATTGTCCGATCGTCAAGAAATCGACATTTGCTGCACGCATATCGTCCATCACTTGTAACACTTCTTCTTTGGTTTCACCTAAGCCCACCATGATACCGGATTTGGTAAAAGTAGACGGTGCGACTTCTTTCACGCGTTGCAAAAGGCGCAGCGATGAAAAATAACGGGCACCGGGTCGAATTTTCGGATACAGACGTGGCACCGTTTCCAAATTATGATTGAACACATCGGGCAAAGCGCGCGCGACCGTGTCAATCGATTCCTCTTTGCGACGGAAATCAGGCGTCAAAATCTCAATCGTCGTATTGGGCGCCATCGCGCGGATACGTTGAATCGTTTTAACGAAATGCTCAGCCCCGCCATCTTCCAAATCGTCGCGATCGACGGAGGTGATGACGACATGTTTCAAACCCAATTCCATGACGGCAACGGCCACGCGTTGCGGTTCGAATTTATCTAACGCGTCGGGTTTACCGGTCGCGATGTTGCAAAACGAACAGGCGCGCGTGCAGGTGCCACCCATGATCATCATCGTCGCATGCGATTTCGACCAGCACTCACCGATATTGGGGCATGCCGCCTCTTCGCACACGGTGGTCAAATTCAGATTGCGCAAAATCTGATGTGTTGCTTTATACCCTTCAGAGGTGGGCGCCTTGGCGCGAATCCAATCCGGCTTTTTACGTTGCACAGGATTATCCGGACGATGCGCTTTGTCCGGATGGCGCAGCTTGATCAGATCGCGTTTTTGCGCGATCGGATCGCTTGAAACGGTTTGTGAAAGGATGGGAAAATCGTCGGTCATATGCACAGTAATATAAAGCCTAAACAGTTAAAATGCTACCATCAAGTTTATGTAATTGAGTATTTTTGACGTAATCGTGACTATCGAAAAGAATCGCGATTTTCATTTTTTGTACTCCGCAGGGGTGTAATGCAATACAAGCAAATTATCATCTATTGTTCTGTTATAGATAAATCCTTTTTTATACCAAAACTCTTGTACGGGATTATCCGGCCAAACTGTTATTTCAAAAAACTTTCCTGTATCTTTGTAGTCTTCTAGTATTTTCGAGAATAATTTACTTCCTAAACCTTTATTTTGCATTTTTTCGACTAGAAAAAAAGTTCGAAAAAGGATGCGATCTTCTAATTCTCGAACAAAATAACATCCTATGCGCTCTCTAGCATGCTCAACAATATGCCCGTTGTATTTGGGGATGTATTGATTAAACCAGTCTTGAAGAGTTTCAAACGTAATACCTTTAATATGACGCTCGGCATAAGCTCGGTTTTCTTTAAGATGTAAATTCCATACAAAATCATAATCGATTTTTTCATTGTATGGCCGAATTGAATACTCCATTTTAGAAATGCAACGCCCGTCCATAGGCCGACAGCACTGACTCGTGCATCATCTCAGACATCGTTGGATGCGGAAAAACAGTGTGCATGATTTCGGCTTCGGTCAGCTCGTTCGTTTTCGCGATGACATAGCCCTGGATCATCTCGGTGACTTCGGCACCGACCATATGCGCCCCCAGCAATTCGCCTGTTTTGGCGTCATAGATCGTTTTGATCAACCCTTCCGGTTCACCCATCGCGATGGCTTTGCCATTACCGATAAACGGGAAGCGACCAATCTTAAGCTCGTAACCCAATTCTTTTGCTTTGGCTTCGGTATGACCGACACTTGCCACTTGCGGGCGGCAATAGGTACAGCCGGGAATATTTTCTTTTTTCATCGGATGCGGATGTTGGCCCGCAATTT
>JANODM010000169.1:0-7464 GCA_031412695.1 Alphaproteobacteria bacterium | reverse complement strand
TCCTCGACCCGTTGGCGGCCGGGGGCCCGAAGGCCTTGAGGTTCGGTGATGAAAGCCATCACTATCGCAGGAGCCGTTGAACATAAGAAACTTAATAAAGATGACTTATTTAATTGCGAGAATGGTGTTTACCGCGTCGGTGGTGTGGCATTTAGGGATGACCATCCGGCCTCAATGTTGAGTGTGGTTGACACCATTGTGCGTTCAAATAATATCTGTACTTACAAAATTGCCGAACGTCTTGGAAAACTGTCGGCGAAATTTGGCGTCTTTTCCGTGCTTGGCAACCATGATTGGGCAGGCGATGGTAAAGCCCTATGGACGGCCTTGGAAAGCGCAGGCATCAAAGTATTAGAGAATGAATCCGTTTATGTGCCATTCGGTGAAAAAGGTTTTTATATCGTAGGGCTTGCCGATTATCTGACGCGTGACCCACGATATCGCGAAACAATTGCGGATATTCAAAACGATTTACCGAAAATCGTGATCAGTCACGACCCCTACACGTTCAAAGATATGCCGTCTTCGGTATTGCTGCAATTATCGGGGCACACGCATGGGGGCCAAGTGGCTTTGCCGCTGGTAGGCCCCGTCATCAACCCGACCAAGAATGCGCCGTTACGGTGGCTCTATGGGATGATCGAAGAAAAAGGCAACCGAATGATCGCGTCATCCGGTGTCGGCACCAGCGTGTTGCCGATTAAAAACACACCGAATGAGGTGGTTCTTGTGACGATCGAAACCTCAACCATACTTGCGTCCTAGGCCGAAGGCGGGTATGAATAACACATCATTTCAGTGCCGATGGAGTATGCGATGACTGCCGAAACCTTGCAACAAAACGTGCAAAATTTGAATGCGCAGATCGATGCGTTGAAAGAGCAAATCAACGCCCTCGGCATTACGGCCGCTGAGGCGATTGCAAATGCATCACATCATGTTCCAACGATCGTGCACAGCAATTTCTTTTTCGATGCGCTTACGGTTTTAATTCTAGCGGGTTTCGTCGGATACTATGTGATTTGGAACGTGACGCCTGCGTTACATGCGCCGTTGATGGGCATTACCAACGCGATCTCAAGCGTCATCATCGTCGGCGCGATTATTGCCGCAGGTCCCGCACAAAGCGGCATTTCAAAAACTTTGGGATTTATCGCCGTGATTTTGGCGTCCGTCAATATTTTCGGCGGCTTTGTGGTGACGAACCGCATGTTGTCTATGTTCAAGAAAAAGAAATAGGATTAAGCCATGCACGGATTTATGACGTTGTGTTATCTGATTGCCGCCGTGTCGTTTATCATGGCATTGCGCGGGTTGTCGCATCCTGAAACATCGCGCCGCGGCGTGTTATACGGTGCGGTCGGTATGGGTTTGGCGATTTTCGCGACCTTGTTGTCTCCGCATGTGACCACCTATGTATTACCGCTTGTTGGGATTTTTATCGGTGGAGCCATCGGTACGGTGATTGCGAAAAAAGTTGAGATGACGGCATTGCCGCAATTGATGGCGGCGTTTCACTCACTGGTCGGTTTGGCCGCCGTGTGCGTTGCCTCCGCCGCCTTCTATCAACCCGAAGCCTATGGCATCGGAACGGTCGGTGCGATCAAAGTCAGCAGCCTGATCGAGATGGCGTTGGGCTTGGCCATCGGTGCCGTGACGTTTACAGGGTCGATTATCGCGTTCGGAAAATTGCAAGGCATTATCTCGGGCAAGCCTGTCGTTTTCAAGGGCCAACATCTGCTCAACGCGCTGATCGGCGGCGGCATTGTGTTGTCGGTAATTTTATTATGCGTCACGCAAAGCGAATTCTTTTTCTTTTGCATTATCGCGCTCGCTTTGCTGTTGGGCGTGACGATGATCATCCCCATCGGTGGCGCGGACATGCCCGTGATCGTTTCCATGTTGAATTCCTATTCGGGATGGGCGGCGGCGGGTGTCGGTTTCACGCTTGAGAATACGTTGCTGATCGTCACAGGTGCGTTGGTCGGTGCATCGGGTGCAATTCTATCGTATATCATGTGCAAGAACATGAACCGTTCCTTCCTCAGCGTGTTATTGGGCGGTTTTGGTGCCGAAGCGGGCACGGCTGGCGGCATGGCAATTCCATCCGATAAACACGTGAAAATCGGTTCCGCCGAAGATGCGGCGTTCATCATGAAAAATGCTGAATCCGTTATCATCGTCCCTGGTTACGGCATGGCTGTCGCGCAAGCCCAGCACGCCGTCAAAGAAATGGCCGACATGTTGAAAAAAGAAGGCGTCAAAGTGCGTTACGCGATTCATCCCGTCGCCGGCCGCATGCCTGGTCACATGAATGTCTTGTTGGCCGAAGCAAATGTGCCGTATGACGAAGTCTTCGAGTTGGAAGATATCAACCGCGAATTCCCGCAATGCGACGTCGCGTTCGTTGTCGGTGCGAATGATATCACGAACCCTGCGGCAAAAGATAATCCGGCGTCACCGATTTACGGTATGCCGATTTTGGATGTGTCCAAAGCCAAGACCGTGTTATTCATCAAACGATCTTTGGGGTCGGGATATGCCGGCATCGATAATGATCTGTTCTATCAGCCCAACACGATGATGTTGTTGGATGGCGCCAAGAAAATGGTCGAGAACGTCATCAAATCGTTGCACTAAGCCGTTTCTTTTTACAGAGTTTGTTAACTTTCCGAAGCCTAATCTTAGGGCAGGAGAATTAACCATGGTCAAAAAAATTACGAAAAAATCAGCCGCAAAAACAAAAGCGAAAAAACCGCTTTCCGAAGGCGATAAAAAAGCCAAAGAATTTTTATATCAGTATTTGAATAATCCGTCGCCTGTCGGTTTCGAAGCCGAAGGCCAAAAAATTTGGCTGAACTATTTGCAACCGTATATCGATGATCAAATTACCGATACCTATGGCACGGCGGTCGGCGTCATCAATCCCGGCAAAAAATACAAAGTCGTGATCGAAGCGCATTCAGATGAGATTTCGTGGTTCGTCAAATTTATTTCCGAAGACGGATATATTTATTTGGAACGCAATGGCGGTGTCGACCATATTATTGCACCATCCATGCGCGTCAATATTCAGGGCGATAAAGGTGTCGTGTCCGGCATTTTTGGATGGCCCGCAATTCACATACGCGATCCGATGAAAGAAGAGCATCCGAATAAAGGTAATTTGTTTATTGATATCGGCGCACGCAGTAAAGAGGAAGTGACTCGTATGGGCGTTCGTGTCGGCAATGTCATTACGTATGTTGACGGCTTCACTGAAATGAATAACCGTTTTTATGTCGGTCGCGCTTTGGACAATCGTATGGGTGGTTACGTGATTGCACAGGTTGCGCGTCGTTTGAAAGAAAGCAAAACGAAACTGCCGTTCACACTCTATATCGTGAATTCAGTCCAAGAAGAAATCGGCTTGCGTGGTGCTGAAATGATTTCGCGCCGTCTAAAACCGGATCTGGCGATTTGTACCGATGTAACGCATGACACGCAATCGCCGATGTATAACAAACGTTTGCAAGGTGATATCGCGTGCGGTAAAGGACCTGTTTTGACGACGGGTCCCGCTGTGCAGAATAATGTTTTGAAATATATTTGCACCATAGCAGATAAGAAAAAAATTGCGTATCAACACCAAGCCGTTGCGCGTAGTACAGGTACAGATACGGACAGCTTCGCGTATTCAGCTGAAGGCGTTGCGTCGGCGTTGATCTCATTCCCACTGAAATATATGCATACCACTGTCGAGATGGTGCAAAAATCGGATGTCGAAGCCGCGATCAAACTCTTTGTCGAAATTCTGACCAGTTTGAAAGGCAATGAGGATTGGAAATATATTTAGATCCCGACTTTCATCGGGATTACGAGGAATACTATAAAGTATATCGTAACCCCGACGAAAGTCGGGGTCTTATAAAGTAGCTTGATTCAAAGGCTTTTGATGCGCGAACGCAAACCTTGTATTTATATTCTGACTAACAAGCCTTGCGGCGTTTTATATACTGGAATGACTACCGATCTCGCGCAACGTAATAACCAACATGTTAATTCAAAACAAAATTCATTTGTCAAAAAATACAATTTGTCTCAATTGGTTTATATTGAGTATGTCGATACAATTGAACAGGCTGCTATACGTGAAAAACAGATAAAAGAGTGGAAACGCCGGTGGAAAATCGAGCTTATTGAGAAATTAAATCTCAATTGGGAAGATTTAAAAGGCAAGACAGAATGCTTTTACTAGATACCGACTTTCGTCGGTATTGCGGGATTATATCTGGTATTTTGATCAATACGACGCTTGTTTTGATGTCTGCGTAAAATAACGATCAATGGTTTGCACGACGGCTTTTGCAACCTTGAGGCGATGCGCAGGTGTGCTGAGGCGTTTCGCTTCTTCGCGGTTCGATAAATAGCCCATCTCGATCAAAACGGATGGAATGTCAGGGGCTTTGAGAACCGCAAATCCTGCGGCGCGATGCGGGCGCTGGGGCAGGGTCATAACGCCATTGAGATGAAACATATCGACAACCGTTTCCGCCAAAATTTTTGATTGGTTCATCGTATCCCGTGTTACCAAATCGATCAAAATATCTTCGACATCCGCATCGACTTGACCGACATCGACATTCACCAAACTATCGACGGCGTTTTCACGTTCCGCCAATTTCGCCGTTTCCAAATCCGACGCCATGTCCGACAGCGTATAGACACTTGCGCCTTGGACGTTGGATCGCCCAATCGTGTCGGCATGAAGCGACACGAATAAATCCGCGTTGTGACGGCGTGCGATTTTTACGCGGTCAGGCAGTTTGATAAAGACGTCACTGTCGCGCGTCATTTTGACCGTGTATTTGCCTGTCGCCTCCAACAGTTTTTTTACTTCGCGTGCCGTGGCCAGTGTGATGACTTTTTCATACACGCCTGTTACGGCGCGCGCACCCGGATCAAACCCGCCGTGACCCGCATCGAGGACGATGATTTTTCGGCGAAAGACATTCGTCGCTACTTGGGTTGTTTTAGGCGGAGCCAAAACGGAATTTTTCGGCGCAGGAATTTGCAAAGGCTGTGTGCCCAAACGTGAATCATTTGTACCTTTGGTGGCCGTGACAGGTGCGCCGCCGCCCGTATGGACGACATTGACGCTGCGGTTAAAAGTCATGGGATCAACGGGTTTAAGATCGAACACGTATCGCCAGGCTCGGTTTTTCTCAGGCGGCAAGCGCGATGGCTTGGTCAGGATCATCGGTTTATTCAACTCGACGACAATGCGCAGCGTGTCTTGGTTATACACGCCCTTGCGATAAGATTTGATGGTGCGTGCTGCATCGCCTTTATTCATCGGGGCTGACCATTGAATATTCGGAAGGTCGATCACCAAGCGCATCGGATTATTGAGGACAAAAGCGCGATAGGGTACGGATTGCGAAATATCCAAGACGAAACGCGTATGATTGGGTGCTGCACGGCCGATGCGAATGTCTGTGACGTTTTGCGCGTGAACGGGCAAAGCAAACAGAAAAACAACAAGAAAGGCAAAAAAGCGGCGCATGACGCCACCATAGCATTTTGCCCTTGTGGTGCAACCGCCTCAGACGGTTCTAAGCATCCAAGTCTAAGGCCAGTAAAGTGCGAGCCTGGTGACGCATGATACCCGCTTCCATTCCAATCACTTCTTCATTGCCTACGATACCATAGAAATTGGAGTTAAACTCTCTCACTATGATTGCCACGGGGCTTACAAGCGGCATTCTTGATTCAAACTCTTTTTTGGCTTCGACAAATTGAGCTTTTGTAGGTGTGGAAATAAGACCCGCTTTTTGATCTTGGTTTATACGGTCTGCGATTTTCCATTGTTTGTCTTTTTCTTTTTCGGTCAGGGTCTTCGCCATTGTCTTTGGGACCAGAGCCTGGACCAAAAGATAGGGCGAGTAAAATTTTTCCGATAATTTATAAACCACATAATCAGGCAAATCATCCGAGTCAGCCGTAGCCATCGCAAGTGATTTGGCATTATACGGACGCAATGATGCACGAGCCAGATCATCAATGATATCCATTTCCGTACCGGAGCGAGGCTGGAACCCCAGCTGATACGACAGGCTGTTATACGTACTGCCGATAATCGCCTTTTCGTATTCTTCTTCCGTATTATCGGGATAAAGCTCCCTCATATGCTCGTTAAAATTATTTTCCGGGGCAATACCTTGGATGGATGTGGCACGGTATTCTTTCTCGCTAAATCCTCTGACCAGTTGAATTTTAAAGCCTGCATCTTTAGCGGGTGCTCTCAACCCGCCAAACGCGAGATGGGGCTGCCCAATATAAGGCGCAAGCAGTTCGGTCTCTCTCAAAAAGCGGCGGGTCGCGTTGGAGGCTTTGAAGGGGGTGTCTGAAACACGCATTGTATAAAAGGTCCTAAAGCAGGTCAGAGGCACAGGATAATGACCGAAAGGAATAAGAGATTTTCTGTACTATGTCAATAAAAAACCACCCTTCGGTGTTGCTCGCTGCCCGTTTTAAGATTTATTCCTTGCGCTTTAACGCCTCTCTTCATATACTGAAATTCAGCAAGTTTTGCCGATTGGCTATTGAGGCTTTGATTCGAAGCGTTTTTCCTCAACCATCCTTTCGGCGTGGACCGCCACCGGTCTCAAGGAATTAACAGTCATAAGGTTTATGATGGGGTTTATCGTTTCAACGCATGTATTTAGTCTCGCTTTGGCGGCCTTATTGGCCCTGTTCGCGAGCAGCGGAAACATGACCCCGTTTCACTCGGGGGTAGCCGTACGCGCCTTATAAAGGCAACCGTACCGCTTGATCTCCATTGGCAATTCCCTGACCGGTCATTTTAACCGTCGCCGCGGCCTTTTGTGCTGTGCGCGAGAACTAAGGGATTGACACTAATGACGAAAAGAATGTTGATCGACGCCTCGCAACCCGAAGAAACCCGGATTGCCGTCGTCGAAAAAGACCGCCTGGACACTTATGATTTTGACTCGGTCGCGCGCAAGCAGATCAAAGGCAATATCTTTCTAGCCAAAGTAACCCGCGTCGAGCCCAGCCTGCAGGCATGCTTTGTCGAGTATGGCGGCAACCGCCAAGGGTTCCTGGCTTTCACCGAAATTCACCCCGATTATTACCGTATCCCGGTCGAAGACCGTCAGGCGTTATTGGCTGAAGAAGCGCAAGATTGGAGCGATGAAGGCGATGACGAGGAAGATGGCAAAGTATTACCATCCGCCGCATCGACGCATGATGATATCGATCAACCGTTCTATACCGATCCCGATTTGGACGGTGAAGCTGTGCCTGCGCTTCCCGTCGAAGCCTATACGGATGAAGACGCGCGAGACGAACCGCCCGCCGAACTTTTGGCTGAATATGACTCGGTCGAGATGCCATCCTTATCAAGCGAGCCATTGACGGCGGATGATTTGGAACCGCTGCCTGAGGCGTTGAACGTCGTCG
>JANODM010000168.1:0-2943 GCA_031412695.1 Alphaproteobacteria bacterium | reverse complement strand
GATACGCGTATGAAAACGGATCCACCGAATATGCGGAATGCTTTGCAAGCGTTGCATCATGCGCGTCAAACGTTCGGCGGATAACATCAATGGGTCGCCGCCTGTTAAAATCACTTCGTTGATCTCGGTATGGTGCTCGATGTAATCCAATGCTTGCGATACGTCATCTTGCGTAATCGTGTCGCCTTCAGGTCCGATCATTTCACGACGGAAACAAAAGCGGCAATACACGGCGCATACATTCGTGGGTTTAAGTAAAACGCGGTTTTTATGCCGATGCACCAATGCTTTTAACGGAGTATGCGCGTAATCACCGATAGGGTCCTGCAATTCTTGCGGCAGAATTTTCAATTCTTTTACCGACGGAATAAATTGTTTGCCTATAACATCGTCCGGATCTTTTATCAAAGCGGCCATATCGGGTGTGACGGCAATACAGTAACGATCGCTCAGCTTTTCCAGTTCGGCTGTATCGCTTGATGGTAAAAGATCAGCCTGTATTAAGCCGTCCAGCGTGCGCAATGTTTTATCGATCTTTACGATATTTTGTGTCAACGTTTGGGTCATATATTTTTCTTCTCGACCCAGCGACCGTCTTCGCCTTGTTGCCAATACGTCAAGGTCAGCTCTTTTTGCGATTTTAAGCCGCTCCAGCGTTTGCGCGCCTCTTGCAATCGGTCGTCGTTTTCGCTGTCAAACATAAAACAAATCAGATCAAACGCGGTTGACTCAGGTAATTCCGCCCCTTCGATAACAAACGCCATTTTCGCCCCGTTCGGCGCATCATTGGCAACACTTAACCATACGGGATGAGCGTTAGGTTCCGGATCGCCATCTTGGGCATGTGGTAAAAAACTTTCGGGATGATAACGCCATAACCAATCATCATAAAAAGCACGACGTTTTTCATCCGGCAGTTTCAGCAATACGCGCATGTTTTTTGCCACGGCTTTGCTTAAAATATCCGGCACGGCCTTGGTCGTTGTATCGCGTAATAAGTGGTAAAATCGTATTTCCGTCACGCTTTTTGTTTGCCCTCAATCACGTCACGCACAAAGCGGTCGAATAAGCGCACGCCAAATCCTGTCGCACCCGTCGGACATACGGCCGATCCGGCTTTGGTCCATGCCATTCCGGCGATATCCAAATGTGCCCATTTAACACCCGGTTGAATGAATTTTTTGATGAATAAGGCACCAGCCGAAGCCCCTGCGCCGCCACTGTTCAAATTGGCAAAATCCGAAATCGAAGAGTCGATATGTTTGTCCAAACACGCATCGACGGGCATATGCCACATACGTTCATTCGTGGCTTTCCCGGCGTCTAGAATGTGTTGAGTCAAATCGTCATCGTTGCTGAATAATCCGGCATATTGATCGGCTAATGCCATGACGATTGCACCCGTCAATGTTGCAATATCCAAAATGATTTTCGGTTTGTATGTTTCTTGGGCGTACCACAATACATCCGCCAAAACCATGCGGCCTTCGGCATCTGTGTTCAATACTTCGATGGTTTGACCTGACATCGTGGTTATTACGGCACCCGGTAACACAGCGTCTTCATCAACAAGGTTTTCCACCAACCCGACCAACCCGACGACATGCGCTTTGGCTTTGCGGCGCGCCAAGGATTCCATCGCACCAACAACGGCAGCACCGCCGCCCATATCGAATTTCATGTCCGACATCGGCCACGCACCCATGCCCGGTTTCAAACAATAACCGCCCGTATCGAACGAGACGCCTTTACCAACTAAAACTAAAGGGGTCGATTTTTTCTTGGACTTAAGACCTTTATATTCAAGGATCAAGGTGAACGGCTCGTGATCTGATCCCTGATTGACCGCCAATAAGGCATTCATCCCAAGCTTTTTCATCTGATCTTCGTTCAATACTTTGACCTTGATCGGCAAGCCTTTGATCTGTTCACGCACACGTTTGATAAATGTTGCGGCATAAAGCTCGTTTGGCGGCTCGGTGACTAGATCACGCGCCAGATAAACGCCTTTGGCTAAACCCGCCATCTCGTCATAGGATTTCGTCGATTTCGCCGCGTTGGATACGACGAATTTAATACGTTCTACACTGGGTTTTTGTTCGGGTTTTTGTTTGGTTTTGTATTTATCAAAACGATAGCTTCGCAACATGGCTCCGAACGCCATATTCGACGCAAGATCGATTTTCTTATTCAGTTTTTCGATATCGTCGACGATGATTGTGACTTCTTTAAAGCCTGAACCGTTCAATACGGAACTGAGATTGCCGCCCGCATGTTGCGGATCTTTTTCCACATAGGTTTTGACATCGCCAACTCCCCATAAAATAATATGGGTCAACGTGTTATGGTCAAAGCCATTAACGCTTAGGATTTGATCGGCTTTGGCTTCAAAACGAGGGCTGTTTTTCATCGCCCGGGTTAATGCCCCACCGGTTTCTTTGTCCAGTCTTTTGCCCGTCGCGGTCAACGCTTTGTCAGACAGAATAGGAAGGACGATAACCCCTTTTAGAGCGGCTTTGGTGTTAAGGAACTGAAATTGCATGAAAAGACCCCTTGTGATAGGTTATTTTAGACCGAAATCAGCCGTCTTAACAGGGTGTTTTTCCTGGAAAAGGCGGTAATGAACGGCTAAAAGGATAAGCCATGCTTTTGATGCCCCGTTACATTGCCAAACAAGTTTGTTTCACTACGGTGCTGGTCGCCGTGGTGTTGACGCTTATCATCTGGTTGATGCAGTCTTTGCGATTGTTGGATCTGATTATCAACGGGAATGCGCCGATGGTATTATTCGGCAAGATGCTGTTACTGACGGTGCCGAGGTTTTTTGAAATCATCCTGCCTGTCAGTCTGGCTTTTTCCATTTTATATACGCTGAATAAATTTAGTACCGATTCCGAATTGATCATCATGCAAAATTCAGGGATCAGTGCGGTACGGTTGGCT
>JANODM010000167.1:0-18944 GCA_031412695.1 Alphaproteobacteria bacterium | reverse complement strand
GATCCCGAAATTCCCGTCAATATCTATGAGCTGGGGTTAATTTACGAGATCACGAAAAATGCAGATGACAGTTTCTACATCAAGATGTCGTTGACGGCACCGAATTGTCCGGTCGCGGGTGAGATGCCTGTCTGGGTCAAAGAGGCTGCGGAAAAAGTCGATGGTGTCGATAAGGTCGAGGTCGATCTTACCTTTGACCCACCGTGGAACCCGACCTTTATGGCCGAGACGGCTAAGTTAATGATGAATATGTTCTAAAACGGAACTGGAAACCGACGAAAAACGATTTATATAAATAACAGGAGAACGATCATGACAACACCAAATGTATTGAATGTAACGGCAACCGCCGCCGACGCGATCAAGGCCCGCCTGCACGAGGCTGGTGAAGGCGTGATCGGTTTGCGTATCGGTATCAAAGCCAAAGGCTGCAGCGGTTTCGCTTATTTCATGGAATACGCGAAATCTCAAACAGACGAAGACGAAATCGTCGAAAAAGACGGCATTAAAGTTATCGTCGATCCTGCATCGATGATGTATTTGTTGGGTACGACCATTGATTACGTGTCGTCCGACATGGAAGAAGGTTTCGTGTTCAGCAACCCGAATGAAAAAGGTCGTTGCGGCTGCGGCGAAAGCTTTAGCGCTTAATCAATTGTTTTAGTAAATGCTTCAAGCGGCGCAGGGGAATTCTCTTGCGACGCTTGTGCGAGCGCATATTTCCATTTTTTAGACACAGGCTGAGAATGGAAAAGACCATGCATATGTTTTGTGATGCGTTTCAGCTCATTCCCTTTTGATTTTTCATCGTTCATAAAATCGATCATTTTCGCGACGACTGCTTGTCGTGGTAGCGATGGATGATTAAAGAGCGATTTTTCCAATTCGGCCAAAAAATACGGTTCATGATAGGCTTTGCGGCCGATCATGACGCCATTCACATGACCGAATTGCGCGGTGATATCGGTAACCGTTTCAAACCCGCCATTCGTGATAATTTCAAGTTGCGGGAAATCGGTTTTGATGCGATGGACGCGATCCCAATGAAGCGGGGGCTTTTCACGGTTTTCGCGTGGGGATAATCCTTTGAGCCAGGCTTTGCGCGCATGCAGGATAAATACATCGCATCCGCCCTGGCGGTGAACCGTGTCAACAAATTCATATAAAAATTCGTAAGAATCTTGATTATCGATACCCAAACGCGTTTTTACCGTGACGGGAATCTTTACAACGGCTTGCATTTCGGCAATCGCCGCCGCGACGCGCATCGGTTCGGCCATCAAACACGCGCCGAATTCGCCGGATTGCACGCGGTCACTGGGGCATCCGCAATTTAAATTGATCTCTGTATAGCCGTAATCTTGCGCGGCTTTTGCGGCATCACGTAACGGCGCGATGTCGATCCCGCCTACCTGCAACGCGACAGGTTTTTCCTCATCGCGGAAAAAAAGATGAAATGCGGTATCGCCTCGGGTAATCGCGTTTGCATGAATCATTTCCGTGTATAAATACGCATGAGGCGAGATCAACCGATGGAAATAACGGCAATAGCGATCCGTCCAATCCATCATGGGCGCGACGGAAATTTTGCGATTAATCGTCGCTTTATCTGACATGGCTCAGTTTCGTCACCGCACGGCGTTGCCAGTACCACGCCAACACAAAAAACACACTTAGTAGCGCAAAGAAGATGCGGTTACCTTGTTTGGCGAATAATGTTTTTTCAAGCGGTGAGGGTAATGCGTGATCAATCGTACCCAACGTATTAAGCGGCAAGGACGCAACCATACGGCCATGGCTGTCAAAAATCGCCGAGACACCGGTATTAGCTGCGCGAACAAGCGGTAAGCCTTCTTCGACGGCGCGTGTTTGCGCCAAGGCCAGATGTTGGTAGGGTCCCGATGTGTTGCCGTACCAGGCGTCATTGGTCACATTCAATATCCAGGCGGGACGTTTATCGTGCAGCACCGTACGGCCTGAAAATAAAACTTCATAGCAGATCAATGGACTGAAGGAGGGTATTTCATCAATCACGAAGCTATGAATCCCGTCACCGCCTTGTATACTGCCTGACGCGAAGGCGACAGGTTTGACCGGCCAATAATCCTGATACGGCAAGAATTCACCGAACGGCACCAGATGATGTTTGTCATACGCGGCGCGACGGTCACCTTGACTGTCATAGATACTGAGACGGTTAAAGAAAATCGGCTGACCTTTTATCGGCGCCTGCTCCACTTCCATGACGCCCATCGCCAGATAAGATCCTTTCGGGATCATCGTGCGGATATTTCCTTCGTGGCTGCGTACTTGGGTCGTATCAACCAAACTGATCGTCGTTTCAGGCCAGACAATAATGTCAGGCGTTTTTGTGGTCGGTTTGATCGTCAAAGCCCAGGTACGAACTAAATTTTCACGGATCTTTTCTTTTTCCCATTTTACTTCTTGTTTGATGTCGGGTTGCACGATGCGGATCATTTTCGCATCCGGAGCATAGGCGGTGTCATGTGACAACCGCCCCATCCCCCATGCCAGCAGGATAATAAATACCGTCACCATAACACCCGAAAACACTTGTACGGATAGGGTGCGATAACGGTACAGCATCACCGGTAAAAACGCCGCCAACAAAGTCAGGAATGAAAGTCCGTAAATGCCGAACAACGACACGGATTGCAAAATGGGCAAATACGCGGTCCAGACATAGCCCCATAAATTCCAAGGGAATCCGGTAAACGCCCAACCGCGAACCCATTCGGCGATCATCCACAACACGATAAGTGCGATCATCGATGGCGCCCCCTTCCATGCTAAGCGATGCCATATGGCTGCAGCACATGCGACGTAAAACGACATCAGTGCAGGCAAGCTGGCCAAGGCCCATGGAATCACCCACCAATTATTTCGAATATCGATCAGCAAGGCCGCATTAATCCAATACAGACCTGTCACAAAATAGCCGAAATTAAAAAGCCACATCCGAAAGAACACGCCTTTGGTCGTCAAAGCTTTGTTCAGGATGAAAAACATCGCGGGAATCGCAATGAAGATGACGGGCACGAAATGAAAAGGTTGTAACGCCGCTGCACACAACGCCCCGAGCAAAACCAACATGGCGTAATCGGTTTTTCGGCCTTGCTGTTGCAAGCGGTACAGAACGGTATTCCAAAGATGTTTCAGCATAGGCTTACCATAGACAATTTCAGGAAAACGACCAACAAAAAACCCCGCTGTTTTATACGGCGGGGTTTTTAAAATTCTTGTCTAAGTCTTGGCGGTTCGTTTAGAAACCGTCGCGATCTTTGCGTTTGCGTTCCAGTTTGCGATGACGACGCACAGCTTCATTTTCTTTGCGTGCGCGGATCTCAGAAGGTTTTTCGTAATGTTTGCGACGTTTCAGCTCTTTGTAGATGCCTTCGCGTTGCAACTTCTTTTTTAGGACTCGCAGACCTTGTTCCACATCGTTATTGCGGATTGTGATCTCAACCATAAAAAAACACCCCCTTCCCGGAGAAAATAGGTTTGCCGCTGTGGGAGGAGGGCGGCAAACCGTGGAAGGGTTATACGTTAACGAAGGCCCCGGGGTCAAGCAATTTCTGGCAAAAATAGCCATATCCATTAAATACCCAAAAATTGGATGAAATTAAGGTGTTATAAAGCCTGAAACTGCAATAAAAACAGGTTTTTCGACCCTAGTTTTTGCGTTCAATCACGAAATGCGCCAGGTCCTTGAGAACTTCGACACGCGACGATTCGAACACCGATAAATGGTGAATCGCTTGATTGACCAGCAACTCGGCTTTGGCCTTGGCTTCGCCCGGGCTGATGAAGCTGAGAAAATTCGATTTGCCAGCTTTCGAGTCTTTACCCGTTTCTTTACCCAGATCTTGCTGCACGCCCATCAAATCCAATAAATCATCCGTCATTTGAAACGCCATACCGAAATCATGGGCGTAATTACGCAACGCCATCGTATGTTTCGGCGACGCTTTGCCCATGATTGCGCCCGTTTCGCAAGCAAACATGATCAACGCACCGGTTTTCATTTTCTGACAACGCGTCACGGCGCCGACATCCAATTTTTGACGTTCGCCAAGCAAATCCAACATTTGACCGCCGCACATACCGCGAGGCCCGATCGCACGGGCCAAGCCTTCGACCAATTTCAAACGTACGCGCGCATCGGGATGCGTGTCGGCATCCGCCAATGTTTCAAATGCTAGGGATTGCAAGGCGTCGCCTGCCAAGATTGCGGTGGCTTCGTCAAATTCGCAATGTAAACTGGGGCGGCCTCGACGCAGCATCGCATTATCCATGGCCGGCAAATCATCGTGAATCAGCGAATACGCATGTACCATTTCAACCGCCGCCGCCGCACGCAACGCGCAGGCATAATCGACGCTTAAGAGTTCGCAGGATGTTAAAACCAATAGCGGACGCATGCGCTTGCCACCCTCGAGAGACCCATAACGCATCGCATCGAAAAGTTGACTTTCCATCTCATTGCTGCGCGGGATCAGGCGGTTGATGACATCGTCGACGGCGTCCCCAGTCGTTTTAATCGCAGTTTTCAAACGTTCCGACATGTCGTCATCCTTATTTGGTATCAAAATTTTCGGTTTGAAGTTCGCCTTTGGCGTTCAATGATATTTTTTCGACGCGCAATTGAGCGTCTTTTAATTTCGATTCACAGTGGCGGCGTAAAACCACGCCGCGCTCGTATAATTTAATGGAATCCTCAAGGCCCGCTTTACCTGTTTCCAGGTCGCGGACGATCTTTTCCAACTCGGCAAGAGCGGTTTCAAAAGACAGGGAGGAGGTGTCGGCAGAAGCATTTGTCATGGTTCGATACCGTAGCAGTGCGCGGCTCTTAGGTCAAAGCAAAACCATGCGTAGCATACGACTTAAAAGACGATGGGCGCCAATGCGGCCAAAGCCAATAAAAATCCGATTTGGGCCTGCAATTTGAAAAAGCCCAACGAATACTTGTCATTATCAGGCGTCCAAAAGCTGTGTCCTACCAGCATCAAGGTGCCAGCCACCGCCAGCATTACGAAGGAAAGGGCTTTGGCCTTTACCAAGATTAATGCTAAGCCGAAACACGCGATGCAGGTCAAAAAACATAAGCCGATAAAAATTTTACTGTCAGGTCCAAGGCGCAAGGCGGTCGATTTGATTCCAATCAGCGCGTCATCAGCCATATCCAAATGCGCGTAAATCGTATCATACGCCAACGTCCAAAAAACGCCTGCCAGATATAAGAACAACGCAGGATGCGAAATCGAATTCTCGATCGCCGCCCATCCGATTAAGGCACCGCTGTTGAAAATAATGCCAAGTAAAATTTGCGGCCACCAGGTTATGCGCTTCATCCACGGATACAGCGCAATCAACGGCACCATCAAAAGCCCGATAATAATGGCAGGTGTTGAGAGTTGAAATAACACGGCTGCGCCGACAAGCGATTGCAGAACGATAAAAACAATCGCGGCGTTGACGGAGACAGATCCATTCGCAAGCGGACGATCTTTGGTGCGGGCAACTTGCGCATCTAATTTTCGATCGGTCAGATCATTTAATGTGCAGCCTGCGCCGCGCATCGCAACAGCACCGATGAAAAATAATACCAACAACGACAAGGATTGTGCTTCAGGTAAGCTTTGAAAACCGGGAGCCAATGCCAATCCCCAGACGCATGGCCAAAATAACAGCCAAATGCCGATGGGTCGATCCCATCGTGCCAATTGCGCAAAAGGTTTAAGCTTGGGAAATTTATCCCAAAACGAAATGGCGGGGATGTCGGTTTTCATGGCTTGATCCTAGCATAATGGCGCCTCCAGTGCTATAAAATCCGTATGCGACTTACCCGTCTTTATATCCCTGATACCGAACTAACCGCGCAGCAAACGATCGAGCTGAGTGCCGATCAATCACATTATGTGTTGCGCGTCTTGCGGATGGAAAATACTCAACACCTGGCATTGTTCAATTCCTCAAGCGGTGCATGGCAGGGCGAGTTGATTGTAATGGGCAAAAAAGCCTCTGTGGTGCTGGCAGAACAAATTCAAAAACCGCAAGCCATGCGTGATGTGTGGTTGTTGGCGTCGCCGCTTAAAAAAGAGCCGTGGGATTTTTGTTTGGAGAAAGCGACCGAATTAGGGGTCGCAGCCATTCGTCCCGTCGTGATGGAATATACGCAAAACACGCGCATCAATGATGATCGCGCCCGCGCCAATATCATCGAAGCCGCGCAGCAATCCGAACGCACGCATGTGCCTGAGTACACAAGTGCGATTACCTTTGATAAATTGATGGACGGATGGGATGCGACACGTGTTTTATTTGTGGCGTTGGAACGCAGTGATGCGAAAACAGCGCGTGATGTTTTTGCGCAGGATAAGAACGACAAGGCTGCGATTTTGATCGGGCCGGAAGGCGGATTTTCTCCGCGTGAACGTGACATTCTTTTGTCGAAACATTTCGTACAGCCCATAAGCTTAGGCACTACGATTTTGCGTGCGGAAACAGCCGCGATGGCAGCATTATCGGTTTATCTGTTGTAAATTTTAAACTTGGCGCGCGATCATCAATTTTTTGATTTCAGCAATCGCATGCGCAGGATTCAAGCCTTTGGGGCATGTATTGGTGCAGTTCATGATCGTATGGCAACGATACAGACGGAACGGATCTTCCAATTGATCCAGACGTTCACCCATCGCTTCGTCGCGGCTATCTACCAGCCAACGATATGCTTGTAACAAGACGGCAGGGCCTAAGAAACGATCACCATTCCACCAATAGCTGGGGCAGGCGGTCGAACAACAGAAACATAAAATACACGCCGCAGGGCCATGACCATCTGCACCGTTCATCTTGTCGGAATCTTCGGCTGATTGCAGACGTTCGCGTTCAGGCGCTGCCGTATCTGTTTTCAACCAAGGTTCAATCAACGCCAATTGCGCATAGACATGCGATAAATCAGGTACCAAATCTTTGATGACCGGCATGTGGGGAAGCGGATAAATCGGCACAGTACCTGATACGTCATCGATCGGTTTCGTGCACGCCAATGTGTTCATACCGTTGATATTCATCGAACACGATCCGCAAATCCCTTCGCGGCACGAGCGACGGAAAGCCAAGGTCTGGTCGATATTATTTTTGATATGGATCAACGCATCCAGCACCATCGGGCCGCATTCGTCCAGATTGATCGTGTATTCATCCGTGCGCGGGTTTTCAGTGTCGTCGGGCGACCAACGGTAAATCTTGAAGGTTTTCGTGCGCGTGCCGCCATTGGTCGCATCGATTTTGCGGCCCGGTTTTACTTTTGAATTTTTCGGCAAAGAGAATTGCATCAACGCACCTTATTTTTCGTTCTCTTATAGATAACACCAAGGCGCTATAAGGAAAGGTAAAAAACAAAACAAAAAATAAAGTGAAAAAAATGGCCGAGACTTTCGCCTCGGCCACACACACCCAAGAATTCATTCGGTCGCAAAGGCCGCTAGAGCAACCGACGAACTCCGGATATTCTAATCTTTTCAGGCCGCGCCGTTATGGCTTGGTGCTTAGCGTTGAAAAGACAGGACTAGAAAATGTCCTTATGAGTACAGTATATGTGTTAAGATGATGAAAAGTCAACACAATAAAAATGCAATAATCAATGTATCCGGTACACTAATTCGGTGTTTTGTTATAAAATAAGGGGTTATTTGGTAACGGCGGTGGCTTTAGCCGTAATCCGTATCGCGTGGAAACAACATGGCGTTGCGTTTGTCTTGTTCTTGGGCCCGTTTTGCATCTTGTGCGCGCAAGGCCTGTAACGATATCGCATTGGTGCGTCTTACAGGCGACGCAACCGGTTGTACGGTCACAGGTGCCTGCGGTGTAACGATTTTTTGTTCGGTGATGGTGTCGACTGGGGTCACTTCAACCTCCTTATAGATGAATCGACGAATGCGACTCGTTAAATTAACTCTAGCAAGATCCGCACCAAATGTAAACAATTTTATTCAATTTTGATGTAAATTTAGATTGACAAATATTATAATATTATGTAATGTATAGCGATCAAATAGGAGATGAATATGAAAGTACCTAATATTTTAAAAACTTTTGCGTTGACGGCGTTGACCGCTTGCGGACCTTTATTGAAGTCAGAGATGCCAGTTACTAAAGAATTTAAGGTCATAGCTCCTGGAGTAGTTGCTGTAAACGCACTCAATGAACCCGTAACAGACGCATTAGGTGCTCAAGGTAGAAACACAGTTATTTTTCTCGATGATAGTGCTGCGATCACAACTTACATCGGAGGAGGCCAGTCGTCTGGAGGTAATGTACAAAAGCACATCGATATGCTGCCTTTTCAAAAGGAAGAATTCAGTGAGGCTGGAAAATTTGCAGCAAGAGACACTACCTTTAAACAGCATAAGCTGTAAAAGCTTTTTGTCTTCTGTAGAGTATTAGATTAAGCTAATTGTAATTTATTCAAAAGAAAATTTTTAAAATTTCCGGAACCCTGACGAAAGCAAGGGGTACGACACAAAAACAAACTGTCATTCCGAACGCTTATGCGGAGGAATCTTTAGCAGTACAGCAGAATATTATAAGGAAAAGATCCCTCGTCGGCCTTATGGCCTAGCTCGGGATGACAAATCTTTTATTTAATACGTCCGTGCTTTCGGAGGAATTGGTGCCACATCCGCGTCGCCGGTTGTCATCACGACGGGGCGCGTATCCAAGCGCACTTTGCCCGTTTCGGAATCGACCCAACACAAGGAATGCTTCATCCAATTCGCATCATCGCGGTTCGGGAAATCTTCGCGGGCTTGTGCGCCGCGCGATTCCTTACGTGCTTCGGCGGAATATAACGTTGCGACGGCTTGAACGCGCAGATTATCCAATTCCAACGTCTCGACCAAATCCGAATTCCAAATCATCGAATGATCAGACACGCGCACATCGGTGAATGCTGCTGAATTTTGCGACATTTTTTCGCAGCCTTGGGTCAAGGTTTCTTGCGTACGGAAGACGGCAGCATCGTTCTGCATGATGTCTTGCATCTCGGCGCGCAATTCCGATGTCGGCGTTTTACCTTTGGCATGACGTAGGCGATCGAAACGCGTCACCAGCGTGTCGATCACATCGCTAGGCAGTTTTTTATGCACTGCACCGGGTGTGACGATTTTCGCGGCATGAATCGCAGCCGCGCGTCCAAAGACGACCAAATCCAACAACGAATTCGAACCCAAACGGTTCGCTCCATGCACCGAGACGCAGGCAGCTTCGCCGACCGCCATCAAACCGCCGACGATTTTATTCGGGTCGGAGGCCGTCGGGTTTAACACTTCAGTGTTAATGTTGGTCGGAATACCCCCCATGTTGTAATGCACGGTCGGCAAAACGGGAATCGGTTCTTTATTGACGTCGACGCCCGCGAAAATTTTCGCTGTTTCGGCAATTCCCGGCAAACGTTGACTGATCACGTCGGCACCCAGATGCTCTAAATGTAAAAAGATATGATCTTTTTTCTTGCCAACACCGCGACCGCCGCGAATTTCCATTGTCATCGAACGCGAGACGACATCACGTGAGGCCAAGTCTTTTGCGTTCGGTGCGTAACGCTCCATAAAACGTTCGCCTTCGGAATTGGTCAAATAACCGCCTTCGCCGCGGCTGCCTTCGGTGATCAAACACCCTGCGCCGTAAATCCCTGTCGGGTGGAATTGCACGAATTCCATGTCTTGCAACGGCAAACCTGCGCGAACCGTCATCCCACCGCCATCGCCCGTGCAGGTATGCGCGGAGGTACAGGAAAAATAAGCGCGCCCATAACCGCCTGTGGCCAATACGGTTTGATGGCCGCGAAATAAATGCAACGTGCCATCATCCAAGCACCATGCCAGAACACCCAAGCATTCGCCGCTTTGAGGGTCCATCACTAAGTCGAGAGCGAAATATTCGATAAAAAATTCGGCTTTGTGTTTCAAAGATTGCTGATACAGCGTGTGCAAAATCGCATGACCCGTGCGGTCGGCAGCGGCGCAGGTGCGAAACGCTTGGCCTTGGCCTTGGCGGATCGTCATGCCGCCAAAGGCGCGTTGATAAATTTTACCCTCAGGCGTACGGGAAAACGGGACGCCGTAATGTTCCAATTCGATAATGGACGGAATGGCTTGTTCGCACATATACGCCATCGCGTCTTGGTCGCCCAACCAATCCGACCCTTTGACCGTATCGTAAAAATGATAACGCCAATCGTCTTCGCCCATATTGGCTAAGGCCGCCGAGATGCCGCCTTGCGCAGCGACGGTATGGCTGCGCGTTGGGAATACTTTTGTCAGACAAGCGGTCTTGAGGCCTTTTTCAGCCATGCCGAAGGTGGCGCGTAAGCCTGCACCGCCTGCGCCGACGACGATGACGTCATAAAAATGTTCAGTGATCGGATACGAGGTACTTTGAAACGTCATGAGAAATTACATCTTAAAGGTGATATAGAGAACGGAATACACACTAAGTGCGGCCAGGCCATAGCAGAAAAATTTATACAAAATAAGAGTGGGAATTTGCGCTTTGCCGTGAACGTAATCCAAAATGATTTCCTGGCCGCCTAATTCGGCGTGATAAAAATTCACGACAAGCAAAATCGCAAGCGGAAAGGAATGATATGGTTTTTTGATCCATTCCAGCGCCGTATTGAAATCGCCGCCCGCTGCGGCAACATCAAAAATAAAGCTTTGCAAGAACCACAATGTTAATGGGATCAATGCTAAAGCGGTGACTTTCATCAGCCACCAATGATGCGTGCCTGATTTCGCGGAACCCATGCCGCGGGCGCGGCCTAAATCAGTTTTAATTTCACCCGGTTTCGGATAAGGCATTATATCGCTCCTGTTTGGCTGCAAATAACGTACCACGTCACAAGCGTAATTAAAACCGAGCCGACAAGAATAAGTTTGCCTGTCAGTTTAGCGGTTTTCAATTTCAGCCCGATGCCTGTGTCCCACAGTAAATGACGGCAACCATTCAGCAATTGGTACCAAAACGCCCATAAAAATCCGTACAGAATAAATTGTCCGAATGGATGATGCGCAACATTTTCGAAACGCGAATAAGCTTCGGGTCCGTGCGAAATTGCCATCAGCCAATAGACGACGATCAAACTTCCGACGACCAACGCCGCACCCGTGATCCGATGCAGCATCGACGTCAACGATGTGATGGCGAACATGTTATAGACTTGAAGATGCGGACTGAGCGGACGCGGTTTTTTTGTCGGGGGAGTTTGTGCTGACATCATGTAGTCCTGAAAAGCTTTGGCGTATGCACCAGCAATATAGGACGGATCTTAACAAAGGGCAAAGTGTTACGACAAAAAAATTATTTGGACATAATATTAACTAGGCTGCGAGGCCAAGTTTCTGCGATTTTGAAGGTTGTTCAAGAAAACGGCGCAAGATGTTATTCGTCGCGGTCAGTTGAGGGACGCATGCGCGCATCTCTTCCAATGCTTCAGGCCCATGTGCGGCGATGATCCTGTCGCAGGCAGGACCTTCATCCAACATCGGCCCGACTTGTTCGGCTGTTGCTTCGAAATGAAATTGTGTCCCGATAACCGTTCCGTCACGCTTGGCGATCGATGTCAGATGGCCGTTTCCGTCCATCGTCACGGGAATGTAATCGCTTTTGCCATTGCTGCAATAGATCGGCTTGACGCGGTAATCGCGGCTTTCAAAGCTATGCACAATATCTGACACGTTATCAAACGCACTAGCCTTTGCCAAATGTGCAAAAGGCGTGATGTTGTGCGTGTGGATCCCGACAAGCGTACCGTTTTCACGTTTCCCCAATTCGCCCAATTTTTTATGGTGGCAAAATAATTGAAAGGAATGGCAAATCGTCGCCAGATATTTCGGTTGGTCAGCATGGAATGCATTATGATCCAAAATGGCGTCGAATGTATCAAATACGCCTTGACCCCAATTATCTTCCGCATTGCCCGTATGTTGTCCCCAATCATTCGGATCGCCGGGGCCGCCTGTGCAAACGAACACATCATGGTCATTAATATCCGGCAATTCTTTTTTCCGTACGTCAAACAGGACGACATCATAACCGTTTTCAAGCGCTAATTTTTGGATGGCTCCCGTGCCGCGATTGGGCTGGCCATCGTTGAAATCCATCAAGGCGAGGCGTTTTTTCGGTAGGGGAGATTGCGTCAGGTCCATCTATCCAGGATACTGATTCGCATGGCTTAAAGCTAGGAATTTTTAAGGTTGAGGCGCAAGTTTATTGAGTTTTACCGCAGCTACACGCAACATGTCTTTGGCCAAAGCCGTGGTCGGTCGTCTTTCACCTAAGGCTTCATCATAGTTATCAAGATCGTCGACCTTGCTTAGAAAGATGCAGGCTTTTTGATCGGCCATAATTGTTTTTTGGCTTACGATTTTTTCCGCATAGTCTGACAAAGCTTTTTCTTTTGTTGCGTCTAGGCGGCCATCGACGCACATATTGGCAACCGCATCATAAAATGTGACGATATCGAGCCGCAAAAGTCGGGCTTCTATACTGGCGGTGAGTAAGTCGGCATGTTCGCCTGCGTTGGATGCGTTTTTATTGTCATTGAAATGATAAAGTAATCGCGTTGGAAAATCGGCGCGAATAGAATCAGGCAGCGTCAATGGGCCTTGTTTATCGGTCGCTTGATCAATGATGCGGCGTAATTCTTGAGGTGTCGCAAGAAGACTGTTGGCGTTTTTGAACGTGCCAAAGATATCGGCGGGGTGATCAACATCATCAGGCGCGCGATTAAAGTCAGATAGGTCGGGAGAATTGGAATTCATTATGGCAATAATAACCTATTGCCAATCAAACGTCAAATCTCTTTTTGCGGCGCGGCAAGCATAGGGGTGAAAGAACCCCATTCTTTTACCGAAAAATTATACCCTTAACGGCATAATGGGTAAAAATAAGTGCTTTAAATATCCGTTCCAAGGACCCCTTCATGCCCAGCTATAAAGCCCCGCTCGATACCGTCAATTTCCTGTTGCACGACGTTATCGGCTTGGAAAAATTGCATAAAATGCCGCAATATGCCGAAGTCAATCGCGAGCTGACTGATGCGATCCTTGAGGCAGCAGGTACCTTCATGGCCGAAGAACTAGCTCCTCTTAATATGGGCGGTGATGAGCATGGCTGTACCTGGGATAATGGCAACGTCACAGCCCCGCCCGGATTCAAAGAAGCTTACGCAAAATATATCGAGCAGGGCTGGCCGGGTGTTGCGGCTGATGTAAATTTCGGCGGACAAGGTTTGCCGACCGTGATCAATACATTGGTCGGCGAATTTATGGCATCGGCGAATTTATCGTTCTCGCTTTATCCGGGCTTAACGCAAGGTGCCATCAACGCGATTTTGCATTTGGCGTCCGACGACATGAAACAAAAATTTCTGCCCAAGATGATCGCCGGAAATTGGACGGGTACGATGAACCTGACCGAACCGCAAGCGGGAACGGATTTGGGAATTTTACGCGCCAAAGCCGAACCCGATGGGCAAGGGACGTATAAAATCAGCGGTACCAAGATTTACATTTCCTGCGGTGAACATGATTGTTCGGAAAATATCATTCATCTTGTGTTGGCGCGTCTTCCTGATGCACCTCCAGGCGTGAAAGGGATTTCCCTTTTCGTCGTGCCGAAATTCTGGGTCAATGATGACGGCTCAATGGGGGATCATAACGCGTTGTCGTGCGGATCGATCGAACATAAAATGGGTTTGCACGGGTCGCCGACATGCGTGATGAATTACGACGGTGCCCGCGGTTATTTATTGGGCGAAGCGCATAAAGGCCTCAAAGGCATGTTCATCATGATGAACGAAGCCCGCCTATGGGTCGGTGTCCAAGGGTTTGCCGTCGCCGAAGTCGCGTATCAAAACGCGCTAAACTATGCGTTTGATCGTTTGCAAGCGCGCGGTCTTAACGGCCCTGTTTATCCCGACAAACCTGCGGATCCGATTATCGTGCACCCGGATGTGCGTAAAAACTTACTGACGATGAAGGCGTTTTTGGATGCGTTCCGCGCGTTGGTGATCGATACGGCGATTCATGTCGATATCTCGCAATTCAGCACCGACCCCGAAGAAAAACAGCGTGCCGATGATTTCGTCGCACTGATGATTCCAATCATCAAAGCGTACGGCACCGATATGGGTTCCGAAATTGCGAATTTGGGGATGCAGGTGCATGGCGGCGCAGGCTATTGCCGTGATTACGGTGCCGAACAATTTGTGCGCGACGTGCGCATCACGCAAATCTATGAAGGCACGAATGGCATTCAGGCGTTGGATTTAGTGGGCCGTAAAATGGGCATCAGCTATGGCCGTTTGCTGCGCCGTTTCTTTCATCCCACGATGGAATTATTGGACAGCAGTCAAAGCGATCCGAAATTAGCCGAACATTCCTTTGCTTTGCGAAAAGCCTTGGGCAAATTGCAACAAGCGACCGTCTTGATCGCAACCAATTCCATGAAAGATAAAAACGAAGCGGGTGCTGCGTCGGTTGATTATCTGCGTTTGTTTGCGCTGGTTGTGATGGGATCGTACTGGCTGAAAATTTTGCGTGTCGCGCATCAAAAATTAGAGAGTGGCGAGGGCAACAAAGAGTTTTATCAGGCGAAAATCAATACGGGCAAATTCTTTTTTGACCGCATAATGCCCGAGATTCAAGGGCGTTTCGCTATGGTGTCGGCGGGTGCGAAACCGTTAATGACAATGACCGAGGAGGAATTCCGTGTCGCTTGATGATCTTAAAAATAATATCGAAAAACGCCTCAGTGTTGCGCCGCCTTTGGGCTATGTCGTCGAATTGAATTTCGGTGATGAAGGCCATGTGTTTTTGGACGGACATCAATCGCCGACTAAGGTTTTAGATTCGACGGATCAATCAGTAGATACGACGTTGACCTTGTCGATGGAAAAAATGCAGGCGATTTTGGATGGAAACCTGGATCCGAATATGGCTGTGTTATTGGGACAGATGAAAATCAACGGCAAAATGGGTGTGGCCTTGAAATTATCTGGATTTTTGGAAGAGTAGAATATTCGCTGTCATTCCGAACGCGTAAGCGGAGGAATCTTTAGCTTAGCAACACGGAAAGATCCCTCGTCGTCCGCATGTTTCACAAGCGTCCTCACTCGGGATAACAAAGACTACTGCTTGCCGATAATCCTGATCTGATGCAATGCATTGCCGTTGGTTTGCAGCCAATGTTTGCCCAAGGTCGTATGATCCGTCAGCGTACGGCAGAGTTTCCAAAACCGCTCAGAATGATCAAAGACTTTGAGATGTGCTACTTCGTGTGCAACGACGTAATCGATGATTTCTGCCGGGGCCAAAATCAAACGCCACGAAAACGACAATTTGCCATCATGCGTGCACGACCCCCAACGCGTCGTTGTATCGCGCAGATTGATCGATTGAATCGGTTTGGTGATAAGCGCAGCTTTTTGATACGATAAGGGTACGATCACTTCCTGGGCACGTGTTTGAATCCAACGTTGCAGAGCGCGAGGGAAACGGGCTTCGCGGCATTTCATGGTAATGGTATCCTCCGTCAATTCTACGGCCACACCAGGTGCATCTATATGCACGATCAAACGATCGCGGCCTTCTAGTGGTAGGAATGCGCCAGGACGAATATAAACCGTTTCAGGTGCGACGATAACTTGTTTGCGCATCCAATCTTGCGATTGATCGACAAATTCCACCATCGATTTTTTGCTGGCGCGTTTAGGAGATGATAAAACGAAACGCGATTTTTTCGCGTCATAGCGTAAGGTTAAACGCCGTGCTCGTCCGTGTATTTTCACATCGACGACCATACCGCCGATTTCAATCGGTGGTATGACGCGCGGTTCGGATAGGTTGCGAAGAAGGCGAAGCATGCTTCTTTTTACCACATTTTGTCATTCCTGCGAAAGCAGGAATCTATGTTAGATGGATCCCCGCCTGCGCGGAAATGACGGTATTGGAATGATGAGAATAATTACCCAATAATTGCGGCAGTTTCGACCAAGGAATGTACCGGTTTAACCTGACGTTTTTTCGCTTTGGCGTCTTCTTTCAGACGTGCATTTTTTTCGTGATCATTTACTTTTTTCAATTTATGGACGGATCCCATCGGTTTGTCGAATTCGCGAATGAATTCCGAAATCATCGGGCGTACTTCATCACGCCAGCGTGATCCGTTGAATAATCCGTAATGCCCGGCTTTGGCCTGAATTTGGTATTTCTTCATGCTGTCGGGCAAATTACGGCACAAATCAATGGCCGCTTCGGTCTGTCCGACGGCCGAAATATCGTCCAACTCGCCTTCGATACACAGCATCGCCGTGTTGGTGATATCGCCTGCATCAACTTTTGTATTGCGCCAGACATATTGATTTTTCGGGATCAATTGTTTTTGGAACACGCGCTCGACGGTTTGCAAATAAAATTCCGCAGGGATGTCCATAACCGACAGATATTCATTGTAAAACTCGCGGTGTTTTTTTGCACTATCCGTGTCGCCTTTGACCAAATTCAGGAAATAATTGAAATAGCTGTCAATATGGCGATCCAGATTCATGCTCATGAATCCGGTCAATTGCAAAAATCCCGGATAAACCTGACGTGTTGCGCCCGCATACCACGGCGGCACGATCGAGATTGCTTTTTGTTCGAACCATTTCAGGGGGCGTTTTTCGGCAAGACGATTGACCTCGGTTGGGTTGCGACGTGTATCGATGGGGCCGCCCATTAAAATCATGCTACGTGGCGCTTTTTTCTTGTCTAATTTATTTAACAATGATACGGCCAAAAATACGGGCACGGTGGGTTGGCATACCGCCAATACATGCACATCGGGGCCAAGCGCGCGCAGGAACGTCATAAAATATTCAACACAATCGTCAAGGTCAAAGTACCCGTGCGAGATCGGTACGTTGCGTGCATTTTTCCAATCGGTGATATAGACGTCGTGATGTGGCAGCAACGCCTCGACCGTGCCGCGCAACAGCGTAGCGTAATGGCCGGACATAGGAGCTCCGACAAGAATTTTCGGGCGTTTCTTTTTGGTTGTGCCGGCGACGACAAAATGTTTCAAACGGCAAAACGGCAGATCCATTTCATCGTGCTCGCGAACCTTGTGTTTTTTGCCGTCGATCACGACCTCTTCGATTCCAAAAGCGGGCTGTTCGAAACGTCGTGTCATGCGATGCGTCAGATCGGCAGCCGCCGCCAGGATATGACCCGGTCCGCTGAAACTGGCCGGGTTCATCGGGCTTTGAAACATATCGCGCGTGATTTCGGCACCCAAAGAAAGCGGGGCCAAGGCCACATGGCTAAGGTCGTAAAGCGGATATAACATATTGGTCACAGGGATTCGTCCTTTGAAATCGGGTGCTCGCGGTCTTATTCATCATGCAACACACGCGGTGTCAAAAAGGTTAAATAGATGAAAGACATAAGATAGGAAGAGCTGGAAGGGATCGGAATTCAGGATTTGTATAGACATAATTATGATAAAAAGAATTGCAACATCCTAAAAATTGTCATTCTGAAAATCATAAGCTTTGAAACATATCTTGATACGATCCTTCCGCTTTGCCTCAGAATGAAAGATGGGTAATAAAAAAAGACCCCAACATCATGTGGGGTCTTTTAATTTCTTTCTTGCGAAAACAGTTTTTATGCTGTTGCCGTTTCTTTGGTTTTCTCGGCGCGTTTGCGGTCGTTCGGGTCCAGCAACATTTTACGGAAGCGGATCGATTTCGGCGTTACCTCGACCAATTCATCATCGTTGATATAGGTCATTGCCCATTCCAACGTAATCGGTGGCAACGGTGTCAAACGGATCGCATCGTCTTTGCCTGCGGCACGGAAATTCGTCAATTGCTTGGCTTTTTGAACGTTTACTTCCAAATCGTTTTCACGGTTATGTTCACCGATGATCATACCGATATAGGTTTCGGCACCGGGCGGGATCAGCATTTTGCCGCGCTCTTCAAGCGGCGACATCGCATAAGCCGTTGCCGGACCGGGAGCCATTGAAATCAACGCGCCGTTACGACGTCCGCCGAATTTGCCTTTATACGGTGTGCGGCCATGATAGATACGGTTCATCAAACCTGTACCGCGCGTGTCGGTCAAAAATTCGCTGAAATATCCGATAAGACCGCGTGACACGGCGATAAACGTCAAACGTTGCTTGCCGCCCGACGAAGGGACGGATTCGCGCAATTCCGCTTTGCGTTCCGTCATTTTTTGCATGACGATGTTCATATATTCCTGATCGACGTCGATGACGACTTCTTCGGTCGGTTCCATCAATTGACCGTTTTCATCTTTGGTCAAAATAACTTCAGGACGTGAGATACCTAACTCGAATCCTTCGCGGCGCATCGTTTCGATCAAGACGCCCAATTGCAATTCGCCGCGGCCCGATACTTTGAAGCTGTCGGCGTTGCGACCGTCTTCGACTTTGAGGGCGACATTGCTTTCGGCTTCGCGGAATAAACGATCACGGATAAGACGGGATGTCACTTTATCGCCTTCGCGACCCACCAGCGGTGAATCATTGACGCGGAACGTCATCGAAATAATCGGCGGATCAATCGGCTGTGCTTCACACGGTTCAGTTACGGTCATGTCGGCCACGGTATGCGCAACGGTTGCTTTTTCTAGACCGGCGATGGACACGATGTCGCCTGCTTCAGCGGTTTCAAGAGGTACGCGTTCCAGACCGCGGAAGGCCAAGATTTTTGTGATGCGGCCTTGTTCGACTTTGGTGCCGTCGCGATCGATGGCTTGAACGGCTTGGTTTACTTTGGCGATACCGGATTCGATACGGCCAGTAACGATACGGCCCAAATACGGGTCGCGTTGCATCATCGTAACAAG
>JANODM010000166.1:0-3182 GCA_031412695.1 Alphaproteobacteria bacterium | reverse complement strand
GCTGACTTCCCGATTCAACAAGCTCCTACGGACGGAAACGTCGCGTTGGTGCTGGGTGCCGAAGGCGAAGGTTTGCGTGCTTTAACCCGTACGACTTGTGATGCGATTGCCTCGATCGAGACCTTTGGCGACATCAAATCGCTGAATGTTTCCAACGCTGCAGCTATTGCCCTATTTTCCTTAACTCAAAATCAAGGAAAATAGACTACAAAGGTATGGTTATGTCAGAATCACTAACCATCGACGTTGCAGAACGCACCACAGAAGATCGTAAAAATACGGTCGTCGTTGCATTGTGGAATGAAAAACGATTGCTGCTTTGCCCTACATTGAATCGCGCCCGGTGTGAACCTGCCAGATTCCCTGTTACATCAGTCAGTTATTTATGTGACGGATGGGAATACGGCCCGGCATGATGTTAAAGACAGACCGCATTAAGTAAAACTTTACATATTTGAAAAGATGTGTTAGGGTGCTTTCAGATTAACCTCTGAGAGATCATGAACCGTTTGTTTTTCATCGCTTTTGTTCTGTTAAACCTGGTGGCCGCCTTTGATGCGCGCGCGGCCGAACCGTATATGCCGCAAGTTGATCTGATTCTGCCGCCCGTCCTGGCGACGCCTGATGCGCCGTTTTATCGTGGCGGGTCGGTCAAAATTGATAACCGCGTCCTTCCTATCACCGAAGGTGCTTTGCCGCCTGGTCAATTGGCGGAATATCAACCCGAGAATAATACCGTCGTCGTCAGCGATTCGACGACCGTGTCCGACACGAACAAAGCACAAGCCTTATTGGATGTCGTCAGCGCCCTGCAAGTCGGTGATATCGCGACAGCCGCCGGACAGTAATTTTTTAGTACGATTCTTAATTCTGCGTCTTCATCGATTTTTCGATGAGATAAAATAACGGCGGAATAAACAGTGACAACACCAGCGCGATCCATCCCAACACGGGCACATTCAATAACGCGCCGTCTTCCTCGACCAAAATTATCGATGCAAACCAGGCTGCTATGCCTTGCGTCACATAGATTACCACATTTTGCAATGAATTATACGCACCACGAAATTCCGGCGCCGGAATTTTGCTGAACAAAGTTTGACCGCAAATATTGCGCGTCGTCATCGCCACCATAAAAGCGGTAAAAATAACCAACACGGGAATTGAGTGCGTGTAATGAATAAATCCGACATAGGCGACAACAGTAAACAGCGCCGTCGACAATACGCTGACCAGGCTGGAAGAGGTCTTATCAACGAGTTGGCCTGCCCAACGCATGGTGAACAAACTGATGAACCCGCCGACAAAATACAAAAGCCCTAATTGTGCCCGCGGATAACTCATATTGATTTGAATATGTGCGGAAATATTTGGGATCAAAATAAACGCGGCGAACATCGACAAAACCATCAACACATAAGACCACAATACGGCACGGTCTGACAAAAGTGTCTTGATAGCTTTCAGACGGTTACGCAATAAAACGTTATTGGTAAAAGGTTTGTGGTTCGGCAATAAATACGCAACCAAACCCAAAGCCGCAAAACATAAAGCACTGGTTGCGATAAAGGGCGCGTGCCATGAAAGTAATCGCGCCATTTCCAATCCAGCGGGAATTCCCAAAATCGACGCCAGGGAAAACGCACCCATGACTTTGCCCATAGCGGCACCGCGCCGTTGCGGCGGAATATAATCGGCAACCAATGCAATCGAAACAGCCCCCAGCGGCCCGCCACAAATCCCTGCCAAAATACGTGCGGCAATCATTGACTCTTTGCTCCATGCAATGGCGCCGCCCAACGTCGCAAAGCCAAGTCCGGTTAGGAAAAAGATCAGGACACGCTTGCGCGAATAATTGTCTAAATAGAATGACCCTATCAATCCGGCGGCCGCGGCCGCCAAAGCATAGGATCCGCCGATCAAGCCGATATCGCTGAGCTTGATGCCCAACGCATGCGCGAAATCAGGGCCCAACGGCATAACCATGATGAAATCTACCATGTTCACGAATTGAACCAAACCTGCGATAAAAATAATCAGGCTTTCTTTGATCGGCTGACGCTCGTCGGTCACGCAGTTTCCTTTTTTATAGTTATTTCTAAGCGCGCAAGCTAGCGCCCAGTTTCGTGACGGCCGCAACGATATTCTTTGATATATTTTCCAAATCCGCATCCGTCAAGCTGGCGCCTGTCGGTTGGATCGTCACCGTAAACCCAAGGGAACGATGATCTTCGGCCATGCCTTTGCCCGCATAGACATCGAACACGGTAACATCTGTGATCAAATTGCGATCGACATTCTTGGTTGCTTTGATCAGGCTTTCGGCGCTGATGCTGTTAGCGGCGACAAAAGCGAAGTCACGTGTAACGGGTTGCAACGGATTGAGTGTCAGCGTCGGCTTCGTCGCCGATTTTTTGCCCGATTTCGAACTTGGCAGATTGTCAGTGAAAATTTCAAAGGCAGCGATGGGGAAATCAATATCCCCATTCTTCAGGACGCCGGGGTGAATCATTCCGAATTGCGCCACCGTGTTTTTCCCCAACCGCAACACGCCTGATTGTCCGGGGTGGTACCAGGATGGCGCATCGCGCGACATCGAAATCGCATCCGGGTTTAATCCGGCATGCGTCAGTAATGCCCACACATCGGCCTTGATATCAAAGAAATCGATGGCTTTGGTTTTTTCGCGCCATGTTGCCTGCGACGTACCGACGCGAATACCTGACAATACCACGGGTTGTTGATCGGGGCCTGTGCCATAAAAAACAGAACCGATTTCGAACAAGCTTGCATTCGGCATTTTGCGGTCGGCGTTACGTTTGGCAGCATCGATCAAATTCGGCAAAACGGAATGGCGCATGACCGATAAATCGGAACTAATGGCGTTGGCGATACGCGTTTTTTTATGCTCAGGGTATGAGAACGCCGCAAAGGCTTTTTCCGAAAGGAACGACCACGTGACCGCTTCGGACAGCCCGCGTAACGCGCAAAGCCTGCGTAAATCGCCGAGGCGTTTTTGTTCAAGCGTCAACGCTGTCGACGTTACGGCATGATCCGCATAGACCGAGACGGGTGGAATCGCGTCATAGGTTTTGATGCGTAAAATTTCCTCGACCAAATCGGCTTGACCTTCGATATCACCGCGCCAAGAAGGCGGGCTTACATCGATCAATCCGTCATCT
>JANODM010000165.1:0-6402 GCA_031412695.1 Alphaproteobacteria bacterium | reverse complement strand
ACTTTTTTGCGGTTTAAACGTTGTTGCAAATCGTTGAACGGACGCGCGGCAAAGTCCGACCCCACCAATAATTCGCCGTCTAAAACCGCTGTGCCGTTCAATGTGGCGACAAGGTCGGGGAAACTGTGCGCAATATTGTCGCCTGTGCGCGAAAACATGGTTTTTTCGTCTTCGCCAAGGCCAAGTTGGACACGAATACCGTCCCATTTCCATTCCGCCTGCCAATCATCAGGTTTCATCAAGGCAAAATCTTTTTCTTCATCGATCGGATGTGATAGCATCATCGGATGGAAAACACGGTGCTTGTGAATTTCGGGGATAGGACCGCGTCCTTCCAACCATGCAAATAAATCAGTGTAAGGTTTTTCCAGACCATGCCAAACATGTTCGATATCGTCCAAGGTCTTTCCGCCGAATTCCGCCAATGCAGTCTTTGCGAGGCGTGCCGATACGCCGATGCGCAAATTGCCTGTGGCCAATTTAGCAATAGCCCAGCGTTCATTGGTACTTGCGCTGGAAAGATGGCTTGCAATGACCTGAGTCAGTTTAGATGGTTGAATCGTTTCTAATTCTTGCACCAATCCCGAAAGCGTCGGTAAATCATCTTCTGAGTGATCAGGCCACAATAACGCAATCGTTTCCGCCAAATCGCCGACGTAATCATATGACATCGCAAAAAGCGTTTCATCCATCCGTTCAAGAATGATTTTCTTTAAATTATTTGCTTTGACGCTTTGGAAGGATAAGTCCCCCGTCAATAATGCCAACGCATAACCCCGATCCGGATCGGGGGCTTCGGTAAAATATTGTACCATGTGCGCGATTTTCTGATTACGCGATGACGTCAGTAACAGGTGTTCCAAAAAAGCGGCAAAACGTTTCATTACTCGCCTTCCTCTTCGTCTTCATAGCCTTGGATATGAAGAGGAGCTGCTTTAAGGCCCTGGCTTTCGCACCAATGCACCAAAGCGTCCTCACGGCCATGCGTCACCCAAATTTCACCTGCGCCTGTTTCTTTGATCGTTTGAGTCAATTCGTTCCAATCGGCGTGATCGGAAATTACCAGGGGCAATTCAATGCCACGTTGGCGAATACGTTGTTTAACTGTCATCCACCCTGATGCCATCCCTAAAATCGGATCGGTCAAACGACGTGACCAAGGCTCTTTTAATACCGAAGGCGGTGCAATGACCAAACAGCCTTGCAACGCGTCTTTAGGCAAGCCAGTTGCCTTGCGCAATTCGCCTAGATCAATTCCGCGCGATTGGTAATAGGCGCACATTTTTTCCAAGCTGCCATGCATGTAAATCGGCGCGTCATATCCTGCTTCACGTACCAAACCGATCAAGCGTTGCGCTTTGCCCAAGGCATAGGCTGCGATCAAATGGCTTTGTTCGGGAAATTTCTGCATCGAATGAATCAGTTTCTTGGCTTCAAGCATCGGATCAGGATGCTGGAACACCGGTAAACCAAACGTCGCTTCGGTTACGAAAATGTCGCAAGCAATAGGCTCAAAGGCTTCGATTTTGGGATCGGGGAAACGTTTGTAATCACCTGAGACGACGATACGCTGTTTGGCCGTCTCTAATAAAATTTGCGCACTGCCCAGGATATGCCCTGCGGGATAAAACGTGACGGTGACATCCCCCAACGTCAAAGGCTTGCCGTACGGGATTTCCTGCCACGATCGGGCAGCATCCTCGCCATAACGTAGTTTCATGATGCCGATTGTGTCGGGTGTTGCCAAAACACTGCCATGGCCTCGACGCGCATGGTCGCCATGCGCATGGGTAATCAACGCTTTTTCAACGGGAAAAGGGGGGTCGATATAAGCCCCGACAGGGCCTATATAAAGGTCATGACGTAATAAGTTCATCTATAAAAAATGGTTTTTTATCTTTGAAAAGCAAGGCTATTCCTAAAAGGAAATCCGCATCCGATCCCCCTTTGACCGCCTGGTTAGCCGGAAAGGGCTGGTCGTGGTTTCCACATCAACTCCAAACACTTGCGGCAGCACAATCCGGCAAGGACGTCTTGTTATGTGCGCCAACAGGGGCGGGGAAGACGTTATCGGGATTTTTGCCTTCCTTTGCCGATTTGTTGGCCAACGATAAACGTTCCGGTTTGCATACGCTTTATATTTCTCCTCTTAAGGCGTTGACTGTCGATGTCCATCGCAATGTCGGACGGCCAATTGAAGATCTGCAACTGCCGATAACCTATGAGACGCGGACAGGCGATACATCCGCATCGAAACGGGCGCGGCAAAAAACCAAACCGCCTGATATGTTGATGACAACGCCTGAATCGCTTGCGTTGCTGATATCCTATCAACATGCAGAAGACTATTTCAAAAATCTGCGTTTCGTTATCATCGATGAGCTGCACGCGCTGATGGGATCCAAGCGCGGTGATTTATTATCGTTGGGTCTCGCGCGTTTGCGTAACCTGGCACCCGATGTGCAATTCATCGGTCTTTCCGCCACTATTCCTGATCCCGAACTGGCATTAGGATGGATGAGTAACGGACAAGGTGTGATTGTCAAAGCCCCGATGCGTACGTTACCGGATATTCACATTTTGAAATCGAAAAATCGCATTCCGTGGTCGGGCCACATGGCCAGCTATGCGATGCAAGAAGTCTATGAGGCTTTGACGAAAAGTAAAATGAGCATCGTGTTCGTCAATACGCGGGCACAGGCGGAATTGATCTTTCGCAATCTGTGGAATATGAACGACAAGAATTTGAAAATCGCTTTGCATCACGGCTCATTAGAACCGCAACTGCGCCGCAAGGTCGAAGATAATATGGCGCGAGGCCTTTTGGATTGCGTCGTGGCGACATCGTCACTTGATCTTGGGATTGACTGGGCGGAGGTGGATCTGGTGGTGCAAATCGGCGCACCAAAAGGGATCAGCCGTTTGTTGCAACGCATAGGCCGTTCCAATCACCGTATGAATGAGCCCAGTCGAGCGTTATTGGTGCCGACGAACCGTTTCGAATGTATCGAGTGTCAAGCGACGGTCGATGCGATTGCGCATAAAGAGCTGGACGGTACCGAAGCGCGCAAAGGCGCGTTGGATGCATTGGCGCAACATATTTTCGGCACAGCCTGTGCAAGTCCTTTTTCCGCAGATGAACTCTATGAAGAAACGATCCAAGCCTGGCCATATCGCAACATACCGCGTGATGATTTTTTCAAGACGTTGGATTTTGTCGTCGATGGCGGTTACGTCCTGAAAAACTATGACCGCTTTAAACGGCTGGAATTGAATGAGGATGGTAAATATCAACTGACCAATCCGCGTTTTGCACGACAATACCGAATGAATATCGGCACAATCGTCGAAGCCCCGATGTTAAAAATAAAACGCGGAAAACAATATTTGGGGATGATCGAAGAATGGTTTATCAATAACTTGTCCGTCGGTGACAGTTTTCTATTCGCCGGAAGTGTCGTGCAATTTGAAGGGTTGCGTGACGCCACCGTCATCGTGTCCAATACAAAAGCCGATACGCCGAAAATCCCCAGTTATGACGGCGGTAAATTACCTATGTCGACGCATTTGTCCTTGCGGGTTCGAGAAATGCTGGAAAATCCTGATTTATGGCACGAATTGCCGAAGAATGTCGAAGAGTGGCTGAAGCTGCAAAAAGAACATTCCATGTTACCGGGTGCAGATCGTTTATTGGTTGAATGCTTTCCGCGTCAAGGCAAGTATTATATGGTCATCTATCCATTTGCAGGCCGTAATGCGCATCAGACCTTAGGTTTTCTGCTAATGCGTCGTATGAAACGGCGGGGACTGAAACCGCTTAGTTTTGTCGCCACTGATTACGCGTTGGCTGTCACGTCATTTAATCCGCCTGAAAATGCAGATGCGTTATTATCCGTCGATTTGTTAGATGAAGATTTGGAAGAATGGTTGGAAGATACGCCCTTATTAAAACGGACGTTTAGAGAAGCAGCCGTCGTGTCAGGAATGGTTGAACGCCGTCATCCGGGCTTACAAAAGACAGGGCGGCAGATGACATTCAGTTCCGACCTTATCTATGATGTGCTCATGACGCATGAACCCAATCATATTTTGTTGCGTGCCGCGCGTCAGGACGCGGTGGGAGGATTAATCGATTTGGGGCGTTTATCGTCCATGCTGCATGCGATGCAGGACAAGATCGTCGTTAAATACCTGGATCGGACATCGCCTTTATCCGTACCTCTTTTGTTACAAATTGCACGGGAAGGGGTATCGCGAAAAGAGGCGGGGGATTATTATTTAGATGAATTAGAAAAAAACTTGCTGGATGAAGCAGGGTTTACAACGGATCAAGAATGAATTTAAATTTCGCAGGACATGATTTAATACTTCATCCTTCAGGTGTTGTGTTGTGGGAGAAAAACCACATGGCCATCGTGTCCGATTTGCATTTGGAAAAAGGATCGCATTTTGCCAAACGCGGATTTTTCCTGCCACCCTATGATAGTCAAGAAACATTGACCCGGTTGCTGAAGGTGTTGGATGAAAATAATGTACGAAACCTGATTATATTAGGCGATAGTTTTCATGATTCCTTCGGGTATGGGCGGCTTTCGACACATGCTCAATTATTATTTAAGCAACTTCATCAATTTCACCCTGTATGGATTAAGGGCAACCACGATGCCGATTTCGTCCCTCCAGGATTTTTGCATTACGACAGTTTTGAATTGGAACAAATCGTTTTTCGTCATCAAGCTGTGCCTGATACTGCGCATGAGATCAGTGGGCATTTTCATCCCAAAGTTTTTTTGAAAAACGCGCGTCTTCAGCGCGATTGTTTTATCGCGGACGATAAAAAATTAATTTTACCTGCATTCGGTTCTTACACCGGCGGCTTGTCGGTAGAAAATTCTGAAATACGTTCGTTATTCAATGCAAATTGTACGGTTTATCCCTTGGGTGAAAACCGCGTCTATCGCGTCCCTATTTAAAACAACCTATTTTTCGCTATTTTTATCGATTGATTCAGAATACGTTTCAGTTTGGGTTGTCTTACCCGGAGATGTTTTATTAGGATAATCCTCTTGAGCACCGCGTGTTTTAGCCGCCGCATCATCAGATGAATGTCCCTGTTTTTCTTCTTTCGACATCGGCAATTTTTTACCGTCCGTCGAAACACGTTGATTTGGCAACGAGGAAGGCATTTCTTTGACACCCTGATGATGTGCTTTTTCTTGCGGATTATCGGTGTTATGATCTTTTTTCGACATGGAAACCCTCGTAATTTTAAAATGTATTCATACAATAAAGATCAGGATATAAGGATGCAGTACTGTAATATGTTGACTTTTAACGTTAGTGTCGTGCCTAAATTAACTTTTATACGTTGGTAATCATGAGTGTCGGTCTGCTTGCTTTGTTAGATGATGTGCTCGCGCTTGTAAAAGTAAGCGCGGCAAGTCTGGATGACATTTCTACTCAGGTAGCAAAAGCGACCAGTAAAGTATCCGGCATCGTGATCGATGATGCCGCTGTGACGCCTAAATATGTGATCGGCCTTGATCCGAAACGCGAGCTTGCGATCATTTATCGGATCGCAAAACGATCCTTGGTCAACAAAATCGTATTCTTAGGCCCGCTTGCATTGCTCCTCGGGTTTTTTGCCCCGTGGCTCATTCAACCGTTGTTGATGGTGGGTGGTGCGTATTTATGTTTGGAAGGTTACGAAAAAATCCATTCGATTTTTGCCAGTTCTCATACCAAAGAACATATAGTCATTGAAAATCTAAAAGTCATCACACCTGATGAATTGGAAAAAATACGCGTTAAAAACGCCGTGCGTACGGATTTTATTCTTTCTGCGGAAATTATGGCGATTACGTTTGCAACGGTTTCAGACAAGAGCTTTCTGACACAGGCTGTTATTTTATTTACTGTTGCAATCGTTATTACCATTGCCGTTTACGGCTTTGTCGGATTGATTGTAAAAATGGATGATATCGGCTTAAATTTGGCACGAGAACAACGTCGTCTGTTTATCCAAAAAATCGGTCATGGCATCGTGAAGTTCATGCCGCATTTCTTGATCGTTTTAGGCTATATCGGTACGGCCGCCATGTTATGGGTCGGGGCCGAGATCATCATTCATGGTATTCCGTTTCTGCATCATCTTCTTGAAAAGCTGAACAACAACAGCATCGTGCAAATTCCCGTTGTTGTTTGGTCGTTAAAAGTTGTTTTCTGCGCCGTATTCGGGATAATCGTCGGTGCGATGATTGATCGCATTGTATTTTATGCGAAAAAATTATATGGGGTTTTTAAGGAAAAACTACATGTCTAAAGTAAAGTACTAATAAGACATCTGCGTTCTTTGGCTTTTTTCTTAAATCATATTTTAAGCAGGTCTTATGCCCTTGTTAC
>JANODM010000164.1:0-2670 GCA_031412695.1 Alphaproteobacteria bacterium | reverse complement strand
GGTATTATTTCAAACAAAACAAACGCGGCTATTATTCCGCCATTATATTTCTGATCTTATTCGTATTGACATGCGGTGCCGATTTGATTGCGAATGACAAACCGTTATTAATCAAGTTTCAAGATAAATTCTATTATCCTCTGGTCACGGATTATTCCGAAATCGTTTTCGGCGGTGATTTCGAAGCGAATGCCGATTACCGTGATCCGTTCATCAAAGAAAAAATCGAACAAGAAGGATGGATGATGTGGCCGATGCTGCATTATAGTTTTGACACGATCAATTACGAATTACCCGTTCCGGCACCCGCACCACCGAGCAGCGAAAACTGGTTGGGGACGGATGATCAGGGCAGAGACGTCGTCGCACGATTGATTTACGGCATTCGTATTTCAGTGCTTTTCGGACTGGTATTGACGATCTTATCTTCGGTGATTGGCATTGCAGTCGGCGCGGTACAAGGGTATTTCGGCGGCAAAACGGATTTGATTTTTCAACGTTTCATCGAGATCTGGCAAGGTATACCGTTATTATTTTTGATCATCATCATCTCAAGCGTCATTCAACCCAGCTTTTTTAGTTTATTAGGAATTATGTTGGTGTTTTCGTGGATGAGTTTAGTCGGTGTCGTACGCGCTGAATTTTTGCGGACGCGTAATTTTGATTATGTTCGTGCCGCCAAAGCATTAGGTGTCGGCACGCCGACCATCATGTTCCGTCATGTTTTACCCAATGCGATGGTTGCGACCTTGACGTTAATGCCGTTTATTCTGACAGGGGCGATTACAACATTGACCAGTTTGGATTTCTTGGGCTTTGGTATGCCGCCCGGTTCCGCATCGTTAGGTGAATTGCTATCGCAAGGAAAAAACAATCTTCAAGCACCTTGGCTTGGGTTGACGGCATTCTTTTCTTTGGCGGTGTTATTGACCTTATTGACCTTTATCGGTGAGGCCGTGCGTGACGCCTTTGACCCGCGAAAAGTGATATAGCATGTTATTGAATGTCGAAAATCTTTCGGTCGATTTTAATGTTGCTGGCCAACCAAGTCACGCCGTAAAAAATATTTCGTTTTCAATCGATAAAGGCGAAACAGTTGCCTTGGTCGGTGAATCGGGCTCTGGTAAATCCGTAACGGCGTTATCGTTGCTTAAATTACTGCCTTATCCGTTGGCATCGCATCCGTCGGGTAAAATTATGTGGCAGGGCCGTGACCTAATCCATTTTTCGGAACGTGATATGCGCGCCATTCGCGGCAATGACATCGCGATGATTTTCCAGGAACCGATGACGGCGTTGAACCCGTTGCATTCCATCGAACGCCAAATCAGCGAAGTCTTGTTCGTACACAAACGCATGACCAAAGATCAAGCACGCAAACGCGTCCTAGAATTACTGGATTTAGTGGAGCTAGAAGGCTTGAATAATCGCCTCGATTCATTTCCGCACCAACTGTCAGGCGGTCAGCGTCAACGCGTCATGATCGCAATGGCTTTAGCGAATGAACCGAAATTATTAATCGCCGATGAACCGACGACAGCCTTGGACGTTACTGTTCAGGCAGAAATTTTACAGTTATTGAAAAACCTGCAGCAAAAAATGCAGATGGCGATTTTGCTGATTAGTCATGATCTGGGTGTGGTCAAACATATGGCGCATCGCATCGGTGTCATGCAAAAAGGCGAATTGGTCGAATTCGGCGAAACGCAAAAGATATTTTCCGATCCGCAACATGCGTATACGAAAAAACTGATGGCATCGAAACCATCCGGTCATCCGAAGCCGATCAGCGCACAAGCGGAAACGTTATTGAATGTCCAAGATCTGTCCGTTACCTTTTCAGGCGGCAAAGGCTTTTGGGGATTAAAAAAACCCTCTCAAGTCCGAGCGGTACAATCCGCCGACCTGACCCTAAAACAAGGCGAAACGTTAGGTATCGTCGGCGAATCCGGCTCGGGCAAAACGACGTTAGCGTTGGCGATTTTGCGTCTTATCCATAGCGAAGGTCGCATCGTCTATCAGGGTCGCGACTTGAACACATTACAGGCCCGCGGGTTGCGACCATTGCGCAAAGATATGCAAGTCGTCTTCCAGGATCCGTTCGGATCGTTGTCGCCGCGTTTATCCGTTGGCGAAATCATCGCCGAGGGATTGGAAATTCACGAGCCTGATCTCACAAAACAACAACGCGAAGAGCGTGTGATCCAAGTCATGCGCGAAGTGCAATTGGATCCTGAAACACGCCATCGTTATCCGCATGAGTTTTCGGGCGGCCAGCGTCAACGTGTGTCTTTGGCGCGTGCGTTGATCCTCAAGCCAAAAATCCTGATCCTTGACGAGCCTACATCGGCCCTGGATGTCTCTGTTCAAGCGCAAATCGTGTTGCTGCTGCGCAGCTTGCAAGATCAGCATGGTCTGTCTTATTTATTTATCAGCCATGATTTGCGCGTGGTGCGGGCTTTGGCGCATCGTATTGTCGTTATGAAAGATGGCCAGATTGTTGAAAGCAATGATACCGAAGCATTATTCGTTCAACCTGCCCAAGACTATACCAAGCGTCTTTTAAAGTCGATTGTTCAATAAAAGCATACCTTTAATACATAATTCTTAAAATTAAGAATAATTTTATCTATATTTATTATGATAAATATAGTATAATACGTATTAAAA
>JANODM010000163.1:0-5973 GCA_031412695.1 Alphaproteobacteria bacterium | reverse complement strand
TATTCAAAATGAAGATGTGAAACTGCAACGCCGCGAAAAAATCATTTTGGCATCGTCCTTTGCCGGCGAGTTGACCGAAAACAAAATCAAATGCGAAGCGTTTATTACGATCTATACCGAATTACTGCGTAATTTGCGCGAGACCGAACGTCGCGCTTTGTATGAAGATACAGGCGATTTTATCCACCAGCACCCTCCTCTCAGCCGCGGCGTATTTGAAAGCAACCTCGAACAATTATCCGTTTTGGGATCAAAATTGGCAGGCGATATCGCGCATGTCTATGCCGCCATTCGTTCTGAACCGCAATATTTTACAATGGATACGGCTATGCCGCGCGCCAGCGCGATCCGTATTGTCGAAATGGTGTTGGATGACGCGCAAAAAACCCTAGAACCGATCGAGCCTCTTGTCGGTGCACTGAATATAATCATTCGCGACGGCAACAAAGACGGGAGATAAAAGGAAGTAATACTTTGCTTTAATTTATGTCCCGCATCATAAAATTATTTTGGATATGCAAACGTCATCTTAGACAACCCATATAACCGCGTGTCGAGCACAGTAACATCCGTCACTTCTTCGTTTTTGCGTGTCTCGATCACCAGCAACGTATCGTTTGTGATCCACTTTTTCCCCATCAAACTTGTCAATGCAATAGGCACTAATCTCTTCTCATAGGGTGGATCCAAAAACGCAATAGCCGCCGCCGCGTTTTTATTCTCAGGAACTTTTGCGATATCACCCGCGATGATCGTCGTTTTCGCGCCCAACTTTTCAATATTTTTTTGAATCGATATAATCGCGGGTTTGCTCATCTCGAAAAACACGGCCTCGGATGCACCTTGTGATAAGGCTTCAAATCCCATCGCACCCGACCCTGCGAAGATATCCAAAACTTTTGCACCATTCAGCAACGGTGATCCGTCAGGACCCATCGCCCAAGACGCTGAACGTAGGATATTGAATACTGCTTCGCGTGTGCGATCCATGGTAGGACGCGTTTCAATGCCGTCCGGCACAACAATATTACGGCCGCGCCACAATCCTGAAACGATTCTCATGGCTTGAAACCGACTTGTTTAAAAAAACCATTTAGGTCGTCAGGGTGAATTTCGCGAACGTCGCTGCGCGCTAATTCGCCCAATTCAAACGGCCCATAGGATACACGGATCAAGCGATTAACATGTAACCCCAAGGCTTGCATGACTTTGCGGATTTCTCGGTTTTTACCTTCATGCAAAGTCACTTGCAGCCAATTATTAGCCGCATCTCGACTGTCGTCTTCGACGACGACATCGATGGATTTATAATCGACATTATCAATCGTGATGCCGTGACGCAAATCATCCAACGCTTTGAGGTCCAATTCACCATAGGTTCGTACGTGATAGACGCGCGGCATACCGCTGGATGGTAATTCCAAATGCCGCGACAAAGCGCCCGAATTCGTCAACAGCAACAAGCCTTCTGAATTTAAATCAAGGCGGCCTACAGAAATCACGCGGCCCATTTTACGCGGCAAATCGTCGAACACTGTTTCACGCCCATGGGTATCTTTTGCGGTTGTCACCAAACCTGCAGGTTTGTGATACATCCATAGCCGAATTGTTTCTTGGCGTTGTAATATTTTGCCGTCAACGCGAATATCATCTTGCTCGGTCACGGTAAACGCAGGGCTGTTTAGCACCGTGCCGTTTACGGCGACGCGGCCGTCCAAAATCCAACTTTCGGCGTCACGGCGCGAGCATAAACCTGCCGCGGCCATGACTTTGGCGATCCGTTCGAGTTTTTCAGCAGTCATAAGGGTCTTTATACGATCTCTTCGTCATTCCCGTCCAACGTAATCGGGATGCCAGGTTTGTTTTTGACGCAACGAATCGTCATATTTGATTTCACATGTACGACATTCGGTACCGTGGTCAGCGTATTCGAGAAAAATTCCTGATAATGATCCCAATCGCGTGCGACGATTTTCAACATATAATCGGTGTCGCCCGCCATCATATAGGCTTCGCGTACCATAGGCCAGGATTCGACCAAGGCCGTAAACGCACGCAGATCGTCATCGGAATGTTTTTCCAATCCAACATTCGCATAGACGATCAAGTGGTAATCAACAACGCTTGGGTCGATATCAGCATGATAACCGCGAATGACCCGTGCTTCTTCCAATGCTTTGACGCGGCGAAGACAGGGCGGCGCAGAAATGCCGACACGTTTGGCCAGATCGACATTGCTCATACGACCTTCGTCTTGCAGGTCCCCAAGGATTTGACGATCAATTCGATCAAGTTTGAATTTGCGCATTTCAGCTTTCTTTTAATTCCAAAGGAATAACGGCGTTAGTTAGCACCTATGAAATTATATGACTGGGGCCAAAAAACAAGAGCAAGATTATTACAATTTTAGACGAATTACCCGTAAATATGGCTTTTCAAGAGGGTTAACGCGCCCTAGATTAAGTTCAATACGTCATAAAACGAATGAAAGCCCCATCTTAATGACCACCTCGAAACACACCAAAGTCCTGATTATCGGTTCCGGCCCTGCCGGGTATACGGCTGCGATTTATGCCGCCCGTGCCAATTTAAAACCGTTAATGGTTGCGGGTCACCAACCAGGTGGGCAATTGATGATCACGACGGATGTTGAAAACTTCCCAGGCTTTGCTGAAGTGATCCAAGGGCCGTGGCTGATGGAGCAAATGCGCGCCCAAGCGATTCATGTTGGAACTGAAATCGTCACTGACCATATCAACCGCGTTGATTTTTCCAAACAACCATTGAAAGCATGGACGGATAACGGCACCGAGATTTCCGCCGAAACGGTGATCATCTGCACAGGGGCCCAAGCACGTTGGTTGAATTTGCCGTCTGAAACAACGTATCGCGGTATGGGCGTATCGGCCTGCGCGACATGCGACGGGTTTTTCTATCGCGGCAAAGACGTCGCCGTTATCGGTGGCGGCAACTCAGCCGTCGAAGAAGCGTTGTTCCTGACAAATTTTGCCAACAAAGTCACGTTGGTGCATCGCCGCGACAGTCTACGCGCGGAAAAAATGCTTCAGGAACGCTTGTTTAATCATCCGAAAATCAACGTGATCTGGGATACCGGCGTCGAAGAAATTGTCGGCGTCTTGCCAGGCGGAGCCGTCCCTCCTGGTGTTACGGGCGTGCGCTTGAAAAATTTGAAAAACGGTACGTTAAGCGATTTGACGGTCGACGGCGTATTCATCGCGATCGGCCACGACCCGGCCACGAAAATTTTCCAAGGCCAAGTCGAGATGGACGACAGCGGGTACATCATCACCGCCCCCGATTCAACAGCAACAAATACACCTGGTGTTTATGCCGCAGGGGACGTCAAAGACAAAATTTACCGTCAGGCAATTACCGCAGCGGGCATGGGTTGTATGGCCGCACTCGAGGCGGATAAATTCATCGCCACGATGGAAGCAGAAAAGCAAAAAGCGGCTTAACTCACGTCCAAATCATACCATGCATAGCTGATGATTTTAAGAGGCACACCTAAGGATTCATTAGTATATTCCTCGGGTGTCAGGACACCGCCCATGCGCGGATAAAAATGCAAAAACGGATTATCGGCAAAGGCCCACAAGAACATATTGTTGAAATTATGTTTCACCAGCCAGTCTTTGAGACTTTGAAATAAATCTGCGCCAATGCCTTTGCCTTGCGCTGTGCTTTCAACATAGATCGCATAGAGTTCAGAATCGAAGGCATCGGGGTTCGCCAATTTCTCTTTCCGCGCTTTACCGCCGCATACGAAGCCGACAATTTCATCATCTTCAACGGCGACGAAAATCACTTTTTTACCCGGTGTTTTGCGAATATCAAGCAACGCATCTGCCCATTGCTGACGGCGCTCTTCTTCGTTCAGATTACACAAAACGTCATCCGGAACGATTCCGCGATAGGTCGATTGCCAGGAATGGACATGCAAACGCGCGATGCCTGCCTCATCGCCAACACGTGCAAGACGGATCGGCACGTCAGGCGGCCTGACGCTTGCCGTTTAATGCATTGCAAGCATCCAAGATACGTTTGCAAGCTTCGTTGATCTCTTCGTCACTGACCGCAAATGTTACGCGGAAAAACGGGCTGAGACCGAACGCGCTGCCCGGGACGGTCGCGACGTTATAATCCTCGAGTAGATAATCGACAAAATCGGCTTCCGTACTGATTGTTTTATCTTTGGCGGTCGTTTTACCCAACGTGCCCGCGCAGGATATATATAAATAAAATGCACCCGGTGGAGCCGTAACCGAAAGCCCGGGGGCTTGATTGATTTTATCCACCATCATGTTGCGGCGATGTTCATATTCGATACGCATTTTTTCAACGCACATTTGATCGCCGTTCAAGGCTTCGACGGCGGCGGCTTGGGCGATGGAGCACGCATTCGTCGTACTTTGACCTTGCATGAGCGTCATGGCCTTGATCAATTCAGCAGGTCCACCCGCAAAGCCGATGCGCCACCCTGTCATCGCATAAGATTTCGACACACCGTTTACCGTCAAGGTGCGGGCAAATAATTCAGGCTCAACCTGCGCAATCGTAAAATAGGTGATACCGTCGAAACGCAAATGTTCGTACATATCGTCCGTCATCACATAGACATGCGGATGTTTGATCAACACAGCTGCCAACGCTGCTAACTCATCGCGGGTGTATACGGCACCTGATGGGTTACTAGGTGAATTTAAAATCAGCCATTTCGTTTTTTTCGTGATCGCTTTTTCCAATTGCGCAGGCGTCAATTTAAACCCCTGTTCGACACCGCATTCAACTAGAACCGGCACACCTTCAGCGACCGACACCATTTCAGGATAGGACACCCAAAACGGCGCAGGAATAATGACTTCGTCGCCCAGATTAACCGATGCCAATAGCGCATTAAACAGGACATGTTTCGCACCAACGCCGACGATGATTTGATCGGGCGTATAAGCAAGACCGTTTTCACGTTTGAATTTATCGATGATGGCTTTTTTCAGTGCCGGTGTACCGCCGACATCGGTATATTTCGTATCGCCGTTACGAATGGCGTGAACGCCTGCGTCTTGAATATGGACAGGTGTATCGAAATTCGGCTCGCCAGCCGTCAATGAAATAATCGGGCGGCCTTCGGCTTTAAGTGCGCGGGCTTTGGCGGAAACGGCCAATGTTGCAGAGGGTTTTATTTTTTTAAGGCGATCGGCAATCAGCGACATCGTGTTTATCCTATTTTATTTTATAAAAAAACGCACATCCGTAAGAGGCTGGTTATAATCTGGGCTGTTTTTAGCAAACCATTTTTGCATGGGTGCCAAATAATCATGGCTGTGCAGCGCGCGATCGAACCATTTTGTTGCTTGCGGCACATAACTCAACCAAATGGGCGCGTTTTTCTGCACGGCGATGCGCACAAAATTCCCCATGTTTTTTGCATGACGTTGAGCACTGTGCACGGCGTAATATAAATCAAATAATTCAGGGTCGATGACATCCTGCATTGCATCACGATAAAACGTACGCAGCTTGAGACCTGTCGCGTCATCTAAATCACGGCGATCATCTTCCAGCAACGCCATCACGTCATAGACGGGCGAGGATAAAATTGAATCTTGGTAGTCGATAATACCGACGCTGCGAATCCCCTCTTCGCCTTTAAGGGACATCAAATTCGGCGCGTGGTAATCCGTCATGCACATGGTTTGCTTGATCGGCGGCAACCCTATCAGTAATTTTTTCCAAATGGCTTGGTATTCCGCTGTGATATCGGGTGGCGTTTCATGATGATTACGCGCAGGCCAAAACCAATTCGTGAAATGCGGGTTTTCTGACATATAGTAATCCAACGCATTACCTAATTGCGGCATTTGCGCCGAATCCAAATGGGTATGCAAATGAACCAGACAATCCATCGCTTTTTTCAGATAAATTCCTTTGTCTTCACTGCCCATAATGATG
>JANODM010000162.1:0-9308 GCA_031412695.1 Alphaproteobacteria bacterium | reverse complement strand
CTGTCGACTTTCGGCGCAGGCTTCGTGGCGGCCTTGGGTGCGGCAGGTTTCTTTTTCGGGGGCATTCGTTTTATCCTGATTTATTTGCTAAGCCACGTGCTTTGGATGATCATATAGGCTTCCGAGACGATTTTAAAGCGTTCAACGGCTTTGGGGTTATTCGGATTAGTGTCGGGATGATATCGCTTGACCAATTCTCGATACCGCGTTTTGACGGCTTTTTGGTCAACATTCGGTGCCAAGCCTAGGGTTTCAAAGGCTCGCGCCTCTTTTGTGAGGGCAGTTTGAGGCGTATCAGGGGTTTGCGTATTGTCTTTAGTCCATCGGCGCAGAAACTCATTGAGGCGCGTCTCAAGCGTCATTGAGATATGCGGCGGCCAGGTCGGACGATCCCCGACCAAATCACGACGCATCTGCGAGTAAATCTGTTCCTGCGAGAAGCCTTGGAAATAATCCCATTTTTTGTTGTATTCTCGTACATGATCAAGGCAGAAATGATAATACTCACGTAAACTTTGGCGGGATTTAGGCGCACGAAACTCGCCGTCTCGGGTGCATCCGGGATGATCGCAGGGCCGCTTAGGCTCGGACTCGTCATTGTCAAGGTCGTAAAATGTACGCGGCATACCTGGTTATTCTATCATTTTTGTTCTAGATTGGCGTTAATCACATAAGCTAGAGCGGTTTGATTTTCTGTCAAACGATTTGGATAACAATCCGGGGGGAAATATGTTGAAAAATAAAGTTGCTATTATTACGGGCTCAACCAGCGGAATAGGCCTTGCCATCGCTCAGGGTTTTGCCAAACAAGGCGTGCATGTTGTTCTCAACGGTTTGGGCGACGCCTCCGAGATTGAAAAAACACGTGCCGGTATTGAAAAAGAATTCGGAATTAAAGTTTTGTATCACAGTGCCGACATGACTAAATCCGATCAAATCGTCGATATGGTTAAATCTACCAAAGAAAAATTAGGTTCGGTCGATATTCTTGTTAATAATGCCGGGATCCAGCATGTTGCACCTATCGAAGAATTTCCGCCTGAAAAATGGGAAGCCATTATTCAAATCAATTTGATTGCGGCATTTCACGCGTTGCGCATTGCCGTGCCATATATGAAAGAAAAAGGATGGGGACGTATCATCAATACGGCTTCGGCACATGCGTTGGTCGCGTCTCCATTCAAATCGGCCTATGTCGCTGCTAAGCACGGTATCGCAGGATTGACGAAAACCATAGCATTGGAAGTCGCGCAAAGCGGTATTACCGTTAACGCAATTTGCCCCGGCTATGTGAAAACGCCTCTCGTCGAAGCGCAGATCAAAGACCAAGCCAAGGCGCGTGGGATTTCTGAAAAAGAAGTGATCGAGAATGTCCTTTTAGGGGCACAACCGACCAAAAAGTTCACAACCGTTGAACAAATTGCCGACCTTGCCGTATTCTTGTGTTCGGATTCCGCTGAAAACATCACCGGGACGATGATTTCCATGGATGGCGGTTGGACGGCTGCATAATGGTGGCCAGGAAAAAAACTTTAAAAAAACGTCTCAACCTTGCTTTACAGGGCGGCGGATCGCATGGCGCATTTGCTTGGGGTGTTTTAGACGCATTTCTTGAAGACGGTCGAATTGAATTTGACGGTATTTGTGCCACGTCAGCGGGATCTGTAAATGCTGTTGCTGTTTCACATGGGTTGACGGTGGGTGATAACAAAACCGCACGGGATACCTTAGAGAGCGTATGGCGCAAAGTATCCGAAGTCGGCGCGTTTTTCTCACCTGTGAAACGGATGCCGTGGGAATACCTGGAATCCAAAAGCCTGCCGCACGAAGAGGCTTATTCCTATGCTTTGTTCGAAACATTTACCAATGCGTTTTCGCCGTATCAATTCAACCCGATGAATATCAATCCGCTGCGCCGTATTTTAAGCGATACGATTGATATCGACGCCGTCAAACGTTGCTCTAAGTTGAAATTATTTTTGACTGCAACGAACGTCAAAACGGGGCAGGCGCGCATTTTTAAAAATCACGAGATCAATTTGGATGTCGTTTTAGCATCGGCTTGTCTTCCATTTCTTTTTCAAGCAGTCCAAATCGACGGTGAGCATTATTGGGATGGCGGTTATGTCGGTAATCCGTCGTTGTGGCCGTTGTTTTATCATACCGATACGGATGATTTATGCGTCGTCCACATTAATCCGATTCAACGTGATGAATTGCCGAAAACACCGTATGACATTACGAACCGTGTCAATGAAATTACATTCAATGCGTCATTGATCGGTGAATTACGAGCAATTGCATTCGTCAAAAATTTGATTGAAAGCGATAAACTGAAGGACAAATATAAAAAAGATTTTCGTAATATTTTACTGCACGCTATTCGTGCGGACGAAGAATTGAAAGATTACTCTGTCGCCAGTAAGTTTTCAACGGATTGGCCGTTCTTATGCCATTTACGCGATCACGGCCGTGCTGCGGCAAAGGCTTGGTTAAAGAAAAACTTCAATGCTATCGGTGTCAACGCAACTGTTGATATTCACGATGAATTCTTAGATTACAAAAAATAATCCTGATTCGTAACGATTTTTGCGTATTCCTGTTTGACTGCTTCGAATGCGGGAACAAGCGGCGCAAAAATATCATTGGCGACAAAACCGTTCGTGCTGTGCGTTTGAATGGTTTCGACCACATCGCCCAGCTGCGGACAACAGGCAGAACGCGCCGCTCCTTTGACCGAATGTGCCAAACCTTTTAGCTTTGACCAATCTTTTGCTGAAAACGCCGCTTGCATATCGATAATATGCTGTTCCGACATTTGGATAAACATACCGACCATCATTTTCGCATCATCGTCAAAGGCTCCGAATTGTGCTTCGGCCATTTTAGGATCGATAGCCAGTTTATTCGGTAATTTAACTGTATCCTTAACCGCTACAGCAACAGTAGCAGCAACAGATATTTCTTTTTGCACCTCGTCGACTTTTTCTTCTAATAATCCCCAACGGATCAATAGTTGTTTGATCTGACCCAAAGAGACAGGCTTTAGCAGACATTCGTCAAAACCATGTTTGAGATAAGCTTGCTCGTGTACTAATTGCACGTCTGCCGTCATGGCGATGACGGGCATGTGTGCGGCACCATCCGTTTCGCGGCTTCTGACTGCTTTGGCTAAACCGTATCCATCCATGCGCGGCATGTGCAAATCCGTAATGACGATTCCATGCAGATTTTTTTGCAAAATCTCCCATGCATCTTGACCGTCGACAGCGAAATCCGCATCCATTCCGATGATGGTCAATTGACGTTTGAAAATATCGCGTACCGTGTCGTTATCTTCGCAAATCAATAATTTACGTGATCCGTCTTTCGGCAAGCGATGAATTTGTTTCGCAGCTCCCTTGACGGTATCGCCAAGGCCAAGACGGCTGGCGGGTTTAGCTAAATATTTCGCACCGACAAATTTGCAGCTTTGTTTCGTGTCATAGTCGTCATGGACCGTATATAAAATCAAACCCATAAAAGGTCGTATTTTATTAAGCTTCTTCAACACATCTGTGCCCCATCCATCAGGTAAACCGTTATCAACGACGGCAACATCAAAAGGCCGTTTCGTCGCCAATTCGATCCCTTCAGCGGCAGTGCCGACCGATGTGACGATCGCACCCATCGATTGCAATGAATTTTGAATTTCCTTGGCGCCTTTCGGATGATCTTCGATACTTAAAATCGTTAATCCTGTCAGATCGGGTAATTTGACGTCGGTATTTTCCGTGGCGATTTGCGTCGGTAGTTCGATCCAAAAAGTCGACCCTTTACCTTCTTCGCTTATCACTCCGATTTCGCCACCCATCAATTCGACTAGACGATGCGCAATCGACAACCCCAAACCAGTACCGCCGAAACGGCGCGTCGTTGAATTATCTGCTTGGGTAAACGGTTGGAATAATTTATCAGCGACGTCTTGCGACATACCGATGCCGGTATCTTGGATTTCAAACCGTAATACGATGCCATCTTGCACAGGTTTAATCCGTTGAGCATTCATCGATACTTTGACGGTAATACCGCCATTTTCTGTGAATTTAAGGCCGTTTCCGATCAAATTCGTCAGGATCTGGCGCAAACGTTTCGGATCGCCCATGACGACAAACGGAACAGAAGGATCGACTTCGGCTTTGAGATATAAATTGTTTTCGCGCTTTTTCGATTGCAACGCTTCGATGATCCCGTAAACCAGCGTACGCATCGGCAACTCAAAATGATCCAATTCCATCTTGCCTGCTTCGGATTTAGCCAGATCCAAGATGTCATCCAAAATTCCCAATAATCCGTTTGCGGAATTTTTAGCAGCGGCAATCATCTCCAATTGTTTATCAGTCGGATTTTCCTCCGCCATCAATTCCAACATCCCGAACACGGTTTGCAGCGGCGTGCGGATCTCGTGGCTCATGGTAGCCAGGAAATTCGATTTCGCTTGGGCGGCGGCATCCGCCAATTCAGCGTCCCGGCGAGCCGACATTTCGTTTTCTTTAGTCTCGGAAATGTCATTGACCCAAAAGAAATGCCCGCGTTCGCCCAAGATCGATGTAGGCTGCGCCCGAATTTCCAACCATAAGTGATCTTTACCGAACGTGATTTTCTTGATCAACGAGCGTTGATCGCCCGATTCGTCGGGCAGGGGGAATAAGCTGTTGTTTTCATCATTGACGCATAAATCGCCGATGACGTGGATCAAATCAAACCGTCCCGGCTTCCATTTTTCCAGCAATACCAATAACGCCGGATTTGCATAAAGCAAAAGGCCGTTTTCCAGCCGTCCGTCCGTTGTGCCCAAAACAACAGCTACACCGATCGGTGAGTCTTGAAAAATAAGCTGAAAACTTTCGGGTAGGTTGGCGGCCATGCGGTTCCATACTGGATCGTATTTTAGATAAATTAGTGTAGTAAGCTGTCATAAAGAAAGACTTAACTATGACGGGTGCAGACTTGTATTTACAGGAGAAGGTCATTGAAAAACCTCATCGCCAGCATCGTACTTGTTTGTCTAACATCAACCGTATCGGCTAGTGACGTATTGCCATTGCCGCAATCGGTCGGCGATTTGCATCCCGTCATTCGTCAACAGGCTTTGCCGTCCGCTAATACCGTAAAAGTCGGCATTCCTGCATCGCGTTTGGCCCCGATACCGACGCGTGATAAATCCGTTTTGCGTTTGGTGCCTGGAAAATCGCAAACGATTTCTCTCAGCCGTGATGCCGCCAGCGTCATCGTGTCTAATCCCACAAATGCCAGCGTTTTCCTAGATAATTCGCGTCTTTTAGTTGTTGTACCGCGCGCCCCGGGCGCAACGGGCTTTACGGTATTGGATCGCGAAGGCAAAGAAATTTTAAATCAACAAATCGTCGTGGATCAAGCCGATGATCCGACGTATGTGCGCGTGACGCGCATCTGCGGTGCTGCAATGGCAGGCAGTCTCAGCAATAATTGCATACCATCCAGCCTGTATTTCTGTCCGGATAATTGCGTGCCCGTCTCTGTGCCGTTGGCTGATCCTGGTGCCGTCAATCCTGTGATCCCACCTGTATCTTCTATGCCTTCCTTGCCGCCTGTGCCGACATCGACAACCGGTATGGTTGCCCCGACGCAAATCCTGATGCCGTCTACGCCGACGGGTGTTAATTGATGAAGCATCTTATTCTGTCTATTGTTCTTGCCGTCAGTTTGTCTGCATGTGCCACATTGGATCAAGCGGGACGCGACCGTTTACAAAATGCTGTCGACAGCTTAGATGTCGCTGTGTTCCAGGGTAACAAAACGCCGCAAATCGTTTTGGGCAGCTATCAAGAATTATATAAAAAATATCCGCGCGAACCGATTGCAGCAGGGGCCTATGCCGATGCATTGCGCCGCGTAAAACAACCAAAGAAAGCTGCCGACGTTTTACGCCCATTCCTGGAAAAAACCGACTCGAACAAGCTGCCTGATGATATTTTCATGCCGTATATGCGCTTGTTGATCGATCAGGGGTTCTTGGCCGATGCCCAAAAACGCATAGAAAAACGCCTGATGTTGCCAAACGATCGATTAAAAGGTACGGCCAGCACCCCTCAACTGCAAAACCTCCTAGGGGTTGCTTTGGCAGGCCAAGGCAAGAAAGACGCAGCAAAAGCCATGTTTTCTCGGGCTTTGGCGGCATGGGATGGTCGTCCCGGCGTCGTCGAGAAAAACGTCGAGCAGCTTAAGCTTGCAAAATAACCAGGTAATTTAAATACATATTGCCACCCCTTTAGTGAATTTTAAGGGGTATGGGGCAAAGTGGTGATGAAATAATCTCACGCGCGCCTACCTCAGGTATCCCATGGCCAAAACGATTCTGATTGTCGAAGACAACGAACTGAACATGAAGCTCTTTCAAGATCTTCTGGAAGCGCACGGATACAAAACTATTCCCAGCCGTAATGGCCGTGATGCGTTCGAGCTGGTTAAAAAGCACAAACCGAATTTGATATTGATGGACATTCAATTGCCTGAAATCTCGGGTCTTGAAGTGACCAAGTGGATCAAACAAGATGATACCGTCAAACATATTCCAGTCGTTGCGGTCACTGCGTTTGCCATGAAAGGCGACGAGGAGAAAATCCTGCAAGGCGGGTGCGAAGATTATATTGCCAAACCGATCTCGGTTTCCAGCTTCCTGGAAGTCGTTCAACGCTATCTGCAATAAAAAGAGGCCGAGACGTGAGCGCAAAAATTCTTGTCGTCGATGATATCGCGCCGAATGTAAAATTGCTTGAAGCGAAATTGGCACGCGAATTTTTCCGTGTGGTAACGGCGATGTCGGGCCCTGAAGCATTGGAAAAAGCCCGCACGGAAAAGCCTGATGTTATTTTACTAGACATCATGATGCCCGGCATGGACGGTTTCGAAGTATGCGAACGTCTCAAGGCCGATCCGATTACCCAAAATATTCCCGTCGTAATGGTGACGGCGTTGACCGATATTTCTGACCGCGTCCGTGGTTTAGAGGCGGGGGCTGACGATTTCCTCAGCAAACCCGTCAATGATTTAGCACTGATGTCGCGCGTGCGATCACTTATCCGTTTGAAAATGACGGCAGATGAATGGATGCTGCGCGAAGAGACGGCCACACAATTCGGCGCCGTGACACAAGATATTAACATTAATAATGTCGACACGACTGAAGCCGAAATATTGCTGGTTGAAAGCAACGCCATGGAAGCGCAGCGCTTGGTCGAGGCTATGCAACGTGATAAGCACAAAGTGACCGTAGTGCCGAACGGTATGCGCGCCATGGAAATTGCTGAAAAGACATTTTTCGACGTAATTCTAGTTAGTTTGAATTTGGATGGCGAAGACGGCTTGCGTCTATGCTCACATTTGCGCTTGGACGGCATTACGAAATCCGTGCCAATCATCATGTTGGCTGATGAACATGATATGGTGCGTGTTGCGACAGGGTTGGAATTCAACGGCGCGCATGATTATTTGTTGCGCCCGATCGACCGCAACGAATTACGTGCTCGCGTCCGCACCCAAGTGCGCCGCCGCCGCTATCAAAAGAAACTTAAGGCGAATTACGAATCCAGCGTGTCTTTGGCTTTGACTGATAGTTTGACGGGATTGTTCAACCGCCGTTATCTGATGGCGCATTTGACCAAGATGATGCACGATGCCAGCGAAGGGATGAAACCCCTTTGCGTATTGATTTTCGACTTGGATCATTTCAAAAATATCAACGATACCTATGGCCATGGCGCTGGTGACGAAGTATTACGCGAATTTTCGCAACGTATGTCGAAACAATTGCGCAGCTTTGATATGCTGGCGCGTTTGGGTGGCGAGGAATTTGTCGCCGTCTTGCCGAATATCGGACGTCATACGGCATTTGATGTCGCTTATCGTTTGCGCAAAGTCGTTGCTGAAACGCCGTTCACTTTGACGGGCAAAGGCCAGATTGCGGTTACATGTTCGATTGGCGGCGTAATCCTGGAAGAAAACGTCAAAGACCCTGAAACGGCCATTGATCGTGCTGACAAATCGCTTTACCAGGCAAAAGATTCGGGCCGTAACTGTGTGTATTTCGAAGGCTTGGGGCTGATCTCACAAGCCAATGTTATCAACCCGTCTGTCGAAGACGCATTTATTTAAAGACATTTTAAAGACGGATGCACTATGCTTAAAGCATGGTTTTGCTCGTGTATCCGATATGGCTCCGACGAGGTGCATCATGCGCCTGAACACGGAAAAAAAGAAACATACTGAAAATATTGTTTTAGTCGTGGATGACAATCCTACTTCGCGTCAATCAATTCGAAAAATCTTATCGTCCACGTGTCGTGTTATCGACGCCATTGATCCGGCTATTTTGTCAAATACGTATCAACAATATCTGCCTAATCTGGTGCTGATTGATATGGGATCGGCAATGCTCGATGGACAAGACGCGATCAAAAATATTCTCAGCTATGATCCCGATGCGTTCATTGTTTTGTTGGGCACGGAAACAACACAACAAGCTATTCTGGAAGCCAAAGAACGTGGCGCAAAAGGGTTTATCTATAAACCGTTCAAGCGCGAGATCATTTTAAAGTATCTGTCATTGGCGCAAGATAAACGGGCATCTCAAAAATCGCCAATAAAAAACGCCCTGTGATAAGGGCGCTTTTTTAAATATTGTGCGTTCGATTTTTATTTAAACTTGTTGCGTTTCTCTTCGAACTCGACATGCGCACCGGGCTTGCCAGTCGTGGCATTCATCGCGCGAGGATCGAATTTTTTCTTCTTTAATTTTTCGGTCGTATTGCGCGGGTTGCGTTCGGTCACGTAGAAAAAGCCCGTGGATTCACCGTTGGCGTTCTTGCCCGTGCTCTCAAGGCGTACCAGTGTTTGTGTCTTCTTAGCCATTGTTAACTCTCGACAATTGAAATCTTGTTAGGGGCGGAATGTGCCATCCACAGCCCCCAGAGTCAAGGTTTATCTAGGAGAAATACGAAATAATCAGGCATTTAAAAAGCACTGATTTTTTAAAAATCAAGCTTTTAGAGACACATAATTAACGGCTTCGGTCTGGTTTGCGTCCGTCTCTAGTCGGTTTTCGCGCTCCACCAGGCGGTTTATCGCTCGATCTCTCGGACGGTCCTTCGCCGCGACGATTGCGGTTCGGGTTGCGATTTGGGTTGTCGAAGCGGTTGCGTTTGTCGCGACGGTCGCCTCTGGATGACGGCGGAACATCAGGGATCGCAATAGTTCCGGGAACCAATTCCATCAACAAACGGCCTGTAGCC
>JANODM010000161.1:0-7123 GCA_031412695.1 Alphaproteobacteria bacterium | reverse complement strand
AAAACAATGAGTACCGAAGCCGACAACAATATGGACAGCTTTTTATCAACAAAGTTTCATACACAGTCTTGGATTGGCACTATTGGTAATGTTTATTTTGAATATATGATTCAACCGTCTCATGAAAATGCTGCAGCCCTTGAAAACATAATCGGAATTGATGAACAGACATTGCGTCACCAAGGCTCTGATTTTTTCGGCGCTCCTGGATTTTTTTGTAATGGAGTAGGTCATATTGCTACTTTAGGCTTGCACAAACTGAGCAAATCTTTTTTGCCCGAAAAAGCTACTAAAGCTATTGAAAAGTATTATCCGTATGTCCGCTCAGCCGTCACCCTCAGCATGCTAGGCGCTTATGAAGGGCTTCAAAGCGTCACAAACAACAAGCCTTATGACTTCAAAGATCTTGCGGCTTATGGTTTAGGAATGCTGGTTATTAGCAACAGCTATGATCTGTTCCAAGATGCACGCCGTTTTATTGATAGAAAAGCACCTTCCGACCGGGGCCGCATATCTTTTCCTAAACCCCAAAACGTGTAAATCGCCCCTCTATACGTTTGACAACCACTAGCTTATACAAGAAGCATGGTTGCCACCGTCTACAGCGTCACCTTTAACGGCTTGCAGGCCCTGAGCATCGAAGTTCAGGCCCAGCTTAGCCCCGGGCTGCCAGCATTTACCATTGTCGGCCTGCCGGATAAATCCGTGTCCGAAGCCAAAGAACGCGTTCGCGCCGCGCTGCAAGCCATGGGCTTGTCGCTGCCGCCCAAGCGCATCACCGTCAATCTGGCCCCTGCCGATGTCCTAAAAGAAGGTAGTCATTTCGACCTTCCCATCGCCTTGGCCGTCTTGGGAACAATGAATGTCATTCCGCAAGACGCATTGAATCAATTTTTCGCGATGGGCGAATTGGGATTGAACGGAAAAATCCGCGCCGTGTCAGGCGTGTTGCCTGCGACGATGCATGCCCACGATCAAGGTCGCGGCATGATATGTCCGGCCGATTGTGGGATTGAGGCTGCGTGGATTTCGGATGCGTCGATTTTGGCACCCGATAGTTTATTGACGCTGATCAATCATTTCAAAGGCACGCAAGTTTTATCTGCGCCACTCGCGCCTGTGCATATATCCAATACGGCGCGCACGGCTCAGGATTTTGCCGATGTCAAAGGCCAGGAAACCGCGAAGCGTGCCTTAGAAATCGCAGCCGCGGGCGGGCATAATGTGTTGCTGATCGGGCCTCCCAGTTCGGGCAAATCAATGCTGGCGTCGCGCGTGCCGGGAATTTTACCGCCCCTAAGTCCAATGGAAGCGTTGGAAATTTCGATGATTCAATCGCTGGCTGGGAATTTGGCGGATGGCCATATCATCCGCGCACGACCCTATCGCGATCCGCATCATTCGGCATCTCAACCTGCGTTGATCGGCGGTGGACATCGCGCCAAACCGGGTGAAATTTCACTGGCGCATCACGGCGTTTTATTTTTAGACGAATTGCCTGAATTCGCACGACCAACATTGGAAGCTTTGCGCCAACCGCTTGAAACCGGTGCCGCTGTGATTGCGCGTGCTAATCATCACGTGACCTATCCGGCAAAATTTCAGCTGATCGCCGCGATGAACCCGTGCCGTTGCGGTCACATCGCCGATGCCCATCAAGCCTGTCCACGTGCACCAAAATGCGGCGCCGATTATCAAGCACGATTATCAGGGCCATTATTGGATCGCTTTGATATTTTTGTCGATGTGCCTGCCGTATCGATTGATGATTTGCAAAAAATTCCATCCGGCGAAAATTCCGCGGCGATTTCAAAACGTGTTGCTGTTGCACGTCAAAAGCAACTGGACCGTCACCATGCGACATTCGGCGTCAATGCGATCAATGCACATCTTCAAGGCGAAGCCTTGGAAAAAATGACTGCGTTGAATGAGCCGGGTCAAAAAATGATGAAGCAGGCCGCAGATGCTATGAAATTATCCGCGCGCGGTTATCACCGTGTCTTGCGCGTTGCACGCACCATTGCGGATCTGGCAAATGACAATACCATAGAAACACATCATCTGGCCGAAGCCTTGGCTTTCCGCCGCCGCAACGATACGGCGGCCTGAATTTAAAAGCAATTTCCAACCTAAAGCGGTTTGACATCGTCTCTAAGTACCCCTAAATAAAGGAACAGGAGATACGCATGATCGGTTTAGTAATCGTCACCCATGGCCGCCTGGCGGATGACTTCCTCAAAGTTCTGGAACATATCGTCGGAAAACAAGAAGCCGTTGCTGCCATTTGCATCGAACCCGATGACAACATGGAAGAACGTCGCGAGGATATTCTTGCCGCGATCGACAAAGTCAATAAAGGTAAAGGCGCCATCGTTATCACCGATATGTTCGGCGGCACGCCGTCGAATTTGGCGATCTCAATCATGAATCAACGCCCCATCGAAGTGTTGGCAGGCGTGAACGTGCCGATGCTGGTGAAACTGGCCTCCGTGCGCGACAAAGCGACGATTGCCGACGCGGTTGAACAAGCCAAAGAAGCGGGCCGTAAATACATCAATGTGGCTTCGCAATTATTAAGTGACGCGTGATGTTGATGACGACTTCTTTTCAAAAAAACGTCACCATCGTCAATATGCGCGGCCTTCATGCCCGCGCCGCGGCCAAGTTTTCAAAACTGGCCGCCACATTTCCATGCGACATCACCGTTGAACGCGGCGATGTGATTGCGCCAGGTAAATCGATTTTGGATTTGTTGATGTTGGCGGCAAGCCAAGGCAAAGAAATCAGCATCACGTGCAACGGGATCGACGCCGAAAAAGCCTTGGCCGCTTTGGTCGATCTGGTCGAACGCGGTTTTGACGAAAGCAATCATGATGGTTCCTGACGTGAATGCTCCCGCCGAAGAAGTCTTGGACGGCATCGCGCTTAGTCCCGGAATTGCCATCGGCGAAGCGTATATGTTGGAATCCATCGCCGTCGAAGCGCCGTTTTACCCTATCGCCTTTGAGGCCGTCAGTGCCGAGATCGAGCGTTTCGACAAAGCCTGTGCCAAAGCGTATAAACAAGTCACGAAATTACAGACCAAAGCTGAAACCCTTCCGGCTGAGGCCGCCGAAGATATCGTGATGCTATTGGAAGTTCACTTGTCGTTGGTCGGCCCCGAAAGCCGCATGACTAAAGGCATTCACGAGCGCATCCGCACGCATCGCATCAACGCCGAACAGGCGGTCGTCCAGGAAATTGCGCATATCAGCAAACCCTTCGATGAGATGGAAGATACGTATCTGGCAGGTCGTATCAAAGACATCGAAGATGTCGGTCGCCGTTTGATCCGTAATTTATTGGAACGCAAATACGTTGCATTAAAATCCGTACCGGCCGCGGGTATCGTGTTATCCGAGGAAATTACGCCCGCCGATACGGCCTTTATGCATCCTGACAAAATCAGCGGGTTTGTCACCATGGTCGGCGGCAAACAAAGCCATACGGCGATTTTGGCGCGGTCTTTACGTCTTCCTGCGGTTGCGGGCATTCCGCATATGCCGCATCGTTTGCACGAAGACAGCTTTATCATTGTGGACGGCACTGAAGGCCGCGTCATCGTTAATCCGACGCGCGAAACCTTGGCGTTGTATAAACAAAAACGCGATGCCGATCAGGAATACCAACGCCGCTTGACGTTGCGCGCGCAAGAACCCGCCGTGACGAGAGACGGCACACGCATCCAAGTCGAAGCGAATTTTTCATCCACCGAAGATCTGGACCGTATCGCGGCCTCGGGTGCCGAAGGTATCGGATTATTACGCACGGAATACATGTTTATCGGGCGCGACGATATTCCATCGGCTCAGGAACAATACGACACACTGGCTGAAATCGTGCGCGCGTTGAACGGCAAGCCCATCACCATCCGAACTTTAGATGTCGGTGGCGATAAAATTTCGCCCGCGATTCAAGGCCGCATTATCCAAGAAGCTAACCCCGCCATGGGATTGCGCGGTATTCGTTTATCACTCGCGATGCCGGATATCATGATCGCGCAATGCTCGGCGATTTTGCGCGTCGCGGCATTGGGGAATGTGAAAATTTTATTGCCGATGGTGACAAAAATCGAAGAGGTCCGTTTATTCCGCCAAGCTTTGGCGGAAACCGCAACACGTTTGCAAGCGGAAAAAGTTGTAATCGGCCCCGTCGACGGCATCGGTATCATGGTCGAGACACCTGCGGTCGCCATCGTCCCCGATATTTTCGCGCAAGAAGCGGATTTCCTGTCCATCGGTACGAATGATTTGGTGCAATACACGCTGGCTGTCGACCGCGGCAACGAACTGGTCAGCAATTTATTCAATTCAGGCCACCCCGCGATCAAAAAACTGATCGAACAAACCGTGTCTGCAGCACGCAACCGCGGCATCCCTGTGTCCATCTGCGGCGAGATGGCAGGCGACCCGAATTATACGGATTTCCTGTTGAAATGCGGGGTTCGGACCTTGTCCATGTCGGCCACGACCGTACCGTTAATCAAAGAACGTATCCGCAGCATCGCTCTTTAAGACTTGTTAACGCCGCCGAATCGTTGATTTTATGGCAAAACAATGTTAGGGTGTGTACCCATGAAACATGCTTTGACACCCCAATCATTGCCTTTTATGGCCCCTTCAGAAATTGAAGATACTAAAGCAAGCCGGATTTATGATGATCCTGAAAAAGACAGCACACAAAAGCTAATGAATTTGATGTGCCATGCGCAGCGCTCATTGCAGAAAAGTTTAAGCAGTGCTCCCCAATTGTTTTTAGGAGAAAGACCCCCCGTCGATCTTTTTCGCGAAGTCAAACGTGACAAAGAATTGCATGCATCCATGGATTTTATCCGCATTGTGCTGCAAGACACTTCTTGTCAAGGTGCTCAACCTAACAAAAAAATACCTTCAAAAAATCATGCGAAGCCTATCTCTCCGTTCGAATACGCCGTCGAGATTTGTGATACAGCCCCAGAATTGGGTCAAATGCTGCTGCGCTATCTGAATACATATCAAAGTCAGGTGAGCTTTCAGAGATACAAAACAAACATTGATGGAATAATCAGACGGAATGCTACGGATGGCTATCTCCTAATGGCAGGACTAGGCACTTCGTCTGAACAATCAGAAACAGAAAATCTGCCTATTAAGAAACTCGCTGATAGCGAGACACCAGCTACTAGTCACAACGCGAAAGACGTCTGTGCACGTCGTTCCGTACCTACGGCCAGGATAACCGGACAGCCTAGTTTTGGTTATTCTATCGGTCCTTTACATTAGTTGCCCTCTCGCCGTCATCATCCTAGGCCTTGCTTTCCTGCGGCAAATCCTTACGCTCCGCGTTATTCATTCAAGAATTAACGGAATATATTAACGGAGAGAATCATGTCCCTAGCAGCTGTCGAAAAAAATCAGGATTTCAAAGTCAAAGACATGTCCTTGGCCGAATGGGGCCGTAAGGAAATCACCATCGCCGAAACCGAAATGCCGGGCCTAATGGCTCTGCGTGCCGAATACAAAGGCAAAAACCCGCTTAAGGGCGCACGTGTCGCAGGTTGCTTGCACATGACGATTCAAACCGCCGTCTTAATCGAAACCTTGACCGATTTAGGTGCCGAAGTGCGCTGGTCGTCGTGCAATATTTTTTCGACCCAAGATCAAGCCGCAGCCGCCATTGCCGCAACAGGCGTGCCTGTCTTTGCGTGGAAAGGCATGACCGAAGAGGAATATTGGTGGTGCGTCGAAAAAACTGTGTTCGGTGAAAACGGTTGGACACCGAATTTGTTGTTGGATGACGGCGGCGACATGACCCTAATGGTGCATGAAAAATACCCCGAGATCATAAAAGACATCAAGGGCGTATCCGAAGAAACAACGACGGGCGTACACCGCTTGTATGAAATGGCGAAAAAAGGCACGTTGAAAATGCCCGCTATCAACGTCAATGACTCGGTCACGAAATCAAAATTCGATAATCTATACGGCTGCCGTGAATCGTTGGTCGACGGCATCAAACGCGCGACCGACGTCATGATCGCCGGCAAAATCTGCGTCGTTGCCGGCTTTGGCGATGTCGGCAAAGGTTCTGCTGCATCCTTGCGTACACAAGGCGCTCGTGTTTTGATCACCGAAGTCGACCCTATTTGCGCGTTGCAAGCCGCGATGGAAGGTTATCAAGTTACAACCATGGAAGAAGCTGCACCTGTTGCAGATATCTTTGTCACGGCCACAGGTAATTTGGACATCATCACGATGGACCACATGCGTGCGATGAAAGACCGCGCGATCGTGTGCAATATCGGTCACTTTGACAATGAAATTGACGTGCAGAATTTGCGCAATTTGAAATGGCATAATGTCAAACCGCAAGTGGATGAAATCGAATTCCCCGATGGCAAACGCATCATTTTGCTGGCCGAAGGTCGCCTGGTGAATTTGGGCTGCGCCACAGGCCACCCAAGTTTCGTAATGTCTGCATCCTTCACGAACCAAGTTTTGGCTCAGATTGAATTGTGGGAAAATGCCGCGAAATACGAGCACCGTGTTTATACCTTGCCGAAACATTTGGACGAGAAAGTCGCACGTTTGCACCTGGATAAATTGGGCGTGAAATTGTCGAAACTAACTCCGAAACAAGCGGATTATATTGGGACGACGGAAAACGGCCCGTATAAATCGGATTGGTATCGTTATTAAGACATGGTTTTAAGGACTATTTCCTTGCGAATGCCGTCCGACTTTTCCTAAGATAAGGCTATGCTTAACGTCGATCCGTCGCGGGTACCCATGCCCGCTGTATTGCACGACACTCCGTCACTGGTAGGTCCGTATTTTGAAACGCTGCGTGACGCGCGTATCAACGCTTTTTGTATCTTAGGTAGCGCGGTTCGTGATGCAGATTGCGCGGAATATCATGAACGAACAATCGAAACGAACACCTATGATATTCATGTAGCCGCAGGCAGCAGTCGTTTTGAAGAAAACGTCGCTTTAATCACTCATCGTTTGATCGATCAATATGCCACGATCAAGCGGCCATCACCGATTGCATGGCGTCACAAACATTCTTATCAGATGACGCTATTGGATCGACCTATTAACTT